>JBDTLY010000165.1:0-7074 GCA_039934535.1 Casimicrobiaceae bacterium
CGACGCGGTGATGAACCAGCTCGCCGGCTACGGCGGCGAGCACCGGATCGTCATCTCGCGCGAAGGGGCGATGGACGAACTGCTGATTCGCGTCGAAGCAGATGGAGCGCACGCAGAACGCGGCGATGCCGCTCTGGCCACGCTCCGCGATTCCGCCGCCCAGAAGCTCGCAAAGCTGCTCGGGTTGCGGGCGAAGGTCGAGGTGGTGCTTCCCGGAACGTTTCCCCGCACTGACTTCAAGGCACGGCGGGTGATCGACGACCGCGACGTGTTTCGCGACATGCACCGCCGGCTTGCGGGCTGATACGGACGCAACCGTGGCCTTCGTGCCTTCCGTGCAACTGGTCGACGCGGCGATCGCCGGCGAAACGCGGGCCATCGCGCGGCTCCTGACTCGCGCCGAAAACGGCGATGCGGAATGCCGCCCGGCACTCGACATCCTCTTTCGTCGCGCGGGGCGCGCACACATCGTAGGGATCACCGGCGTGCCAGGCAGCGGCAAGTCGACGCTGGTTGCGCGGCTAGCGGCCGCGATACGCGCTGGAGGACGCAAAGTGGCGATCGTCGCCATCGACCCGTCGTCGCCGTTCTCGGGCGGCGCCATCCTTGGCGATCGCATCCGCATGGGCGAGCTGGCGGGCGATCCGGACGTGTTCGTGCGCAGCATGGCCACGCGAGGTTCGCTGGGCGGTCTTGCGCACGGCACGCTCGAAGCCGTGGACATCTTCGATGCGGCCGGATTCGACATCGTGCTGATCGAGACCGTGGGCGTCGGCCAGGACGAAGTCGAAGTGGCGCGCGCGGCGCACACGACCGTTGTCGTGTCGCCGCCCGGGCTCGGGGACGACATTCAGGCGATCAAGGCCGGCATCCTCGAAATCGCCGACATCCACGTCGTCAGCAAGTGTGACAAGCCCGATGCCGACCGCGCGATCGCCGACCTCAAGAACATGCTCACGCTCGGATTGAAGCCGGGCGCCTCGACCTGGAATCCGCCCGTGGTCGCAACGTCTGCAGTGAGCGGCGAAGGCGTTGCCGAGCTTGCCGCGTCCATCGACGGTCATTACGCGACGCTGGTGGCCGGTAATGGTCTCGAAGCGCGGCGAACGTTGATCAACGAACGCCGGCTGCTGAAGGCCAGTGAGGAAATCCTGCGTGAGCGCCTGGTCCGCCATCGCGACGGTCGCGTGTCCGCTTTGCTCGAGGCGCTGGCGCAACGCACGATCAGCCCCCATTCCGCGGCCATGCGCCTGCTTGCCGAGCTACCGTCTGGAGATACGACATGAACGAGCCCCCCTTCCGACCCGCGCTCGATGCCGATGCGCGCTTGCGCCTCGAAGCACAGGTCGAAGCATGGGAGCACGACGAAGTGGCGCGCTTCACCGCGAAGGCGCCGGAGCGGCGGGCCGGGTTCGCGACGTTGGGCGGGTTTGCGGTCAAGCGCACGTATACCGCACTGGACATCGCCGATACGCCGCTCGAGGACATCGGCCTGCCGGGCCAGTATCCCTACACGCGCGGGCCGGACCCCACGATGTATCGCGGGCGGACATGGACCATGCGCCAGATCGCGGGTTTCGGCACCGCCGAAGACACCAACGGCCGCTTCAAGTACCTCATCGCCAACGGTCAGACGGGCCTGTCCACCGACTTCGATATGCCCACGCTCATGGGTTATGACAGCGACCATCCGATGTGCGAAGGCGAGGTCGGACGTGAAGGGGTGGCCATCGACACGCTCGCCGACATGGCGCGCCTCTTCGATGGCATCGACCTCACGAAGATATCCGTGTCGATGACCATCAATCCCAGCGCGTGGATCCTGCTCGCGATGTATGTGGCGCTGGCGCAGCAGCGCGGCGACGACCTCAACGCGCTGTCGGGAACGATCCAGGCCGACATCCTGAAGGAATACCAGGCGCAGAAGGAGTGGATCTACCCAATCGCGCCGTCGGTGCGCATCGTGCGCGACTGCATCACCTACTGCGCGCGGCACATGAAGCGCTACAACCCGATCAACATCTCGGGCTACCACATATCCGAGGCCGGCAGCTCGCCGCTCGACGAAGTGGCGTTCACGATGTGCAACCTGATCACGTACGTCGAGGAAGTTCGGAAGACCGGGATGCACGTCGACGAATTCGCGCCGCGCCTCGCGTTTTTCTACGTTTGCCAGGCGGATTTCTTCGAAGAGATCGCCAAGTTCCGTGCGGTGCGCCGCGTCTACGCGAAGCTGATGCGCGAGCGCTTCGGCGCGAAAAACCCGGAGTCGATGCGGCTGCGCTTCCATTGCCAGACGGCGGCGGCCTCGCTGACCAAGCCGCAATACGAGATCAACGTCGTGCGCACCGGCCTGCAGGCGCTGGCGGCGGTGCTCGGCGGCGCCCAAAGCCTGCACACCAACGGCATGGACGAGGCCTTCGCGATTCCCACCGAGGAAGCGATGCGGATCTCGCTGCGCACGCAGCAGATCATCGCCGACGAATCCGGCGTCGCCGATGTCGTCGATCCGCTCGGCGGCTCGTACTTCGTCGAGAGCCTCACCACGCAATACGAGCGGGCGATCTTCGGCGTCATCGACGAAGTCGACCGGCGGGGCGGCACCATCAAGCTTACCGAGGAGGGTTGGTTCCAGCGCCGCATCGCCGACTTCGCGTACGAAACCGCATTGAAGAAGGCCAATGGCGAAAAGCCGGTGATCGGCGTCAACAAGTATGTGATGCCGGTCGACGAATTCGAACTCGACTTGCACCCGTACGACGTGTCCACCGCGGTGCGTCAGATCGCGGGCCTCAACATCGTGCGCGCGGAACGCGACAATGCCAGGGTGGCGGCGCTGCTCCTGCAACTGGTCGCGATTGCCAGCGATCCCGCCCAGAACATCATGCCGATCACGATCGAGCTCGTGGCCGCTGGCGCCACAATGGGCGACATCGTCGAGAAGCTGAAGGGCCTGTGGGGCACCTACCGCGAACGGCCGGTGTTCTGACGGTGCGGCTTTCCTACCTCGACTTCGCGCCGGCGATCGACGAGCCCGCCGCGTTCGCGCCCTCGGCGGTTGTCGCCGGGCGCACGACCACCGGACCAGGCCTCGTGCTGGGCGAATACGCAACGCTGCGCGCCGACGGCGAAGCGATCCGCGTCGGCGTGAACGGTTACTTCGGCCGGCGGGCGACGGTTCACATCGCCGATGCCGTTTACCCCGCCATCGTCGGCGACGACGTCACGGTCGGACGCTTCGGGCTCGTCCACGCGTGCACGATCGGCGACGGCGTGGTCGTTGCCGATGCCGCCACCGTGATGGATGGCGCGGTCGTGGGCGCGCACGCGCTGATCATGCCGGGATCCGTGGTGCCGCCGCGCAAGACACTGGCGGGCGGCATCGTCTACGCGGGCAGCCCCGCCGTGCCGGTGCGCGCCATCGAACGCGACGAACTCGCCCGCTTCCACGCCACGCTGCGTGCCGGGGGACCACTTGAACCGGGGATGCTCGCCGACCTGCCGCCGCTCGGGCATCCGGCCTCGGTGTCCGGCGTCGCGCACCCGATGCGCCATCCCGCCACGTTCGTGGCGCCGACGGCGGCGCTGGCCGGGCGCGTGGAGATGGCGGAGGACTCCGCCATCTATTTCGCCTGTGTGGTGGACGCCGGCAATGCGCGCATTGCGCTGGGCGCGCGCACCAACGTGCAGGACAACACGCTCCTCGTCACCGACGCTCGCCGCGGCGATCTCCTCATCGGCGACGACGTGACCGTCGGCCACAACGTGCGGATGGGGTCGGGCACCGTAGGCAACCGCGCGCTGGTGGGGATGGGCGCGATCGTCGGCGATCATGTCGTGGTCGAGGATGGCGCCTGCATCGGTGCCGGGGCGCATGTAGAACCCGGCACGCGTGTGCCGGCGGGCTGGATCTATGCCGGTCGTCCGGCGCGGCCGTTTCGCGAACTGAGACCGGCCGAGCGCGATGGATTCGCCGACATCATCGCGGTCTACGCGCACTACAGCGCGGTCTATCGCGGCGGCTGACCTGAGTCTTGCAAGGGCTGGATGGAGCCCCCCCAGTCACCCAATGTCCTGATCTCCGTCGCGCCCGGGCTGCCTTTGAGATAACGCGGCGCCACGGTTTCCCCGGAGTCGGAAACAATTACTGCCGGCGCCACGGCCGCAATGCCCGCGCGCGTGTCGGGATCGGCCGCCGCGGCGGCGAGCGCCGCGCGATCGACCCATGCCGGGACGCCGGAGACGATGGACAGGTAGATCCGTCCCGTGGACTGTTCCGCGAAGTTGACCGTCCGAATCCGGGCAATGCACGCCTTGAGGAACCTCGTGTTCCGTTCGGGAGCGAGCGCTGCAGGGTCCGCGAACAGGCGTTCCGGCACGGTCGCATCGACGTTCACGCGCCGATATCGCTCGGCATCGATGAGACATCCGACATCCAGCACGTTGAGCTCGTCGTTGACGCCGAACGCGATGGTCCGCGGACGCTCGCCCTGCCGCACGCTGTTGTCGAGAAACTCGACATGCACGCGCTTGTCCGGACTGCCCGCCCACGTGAAGTAGAGGTCGGGCATGCCGGAGTAGGCTTCGACACTGTGGGCAAGCGTGTCGTCGACGGCCTTGTAGCGGCCGAACTCGAGCCCGCGGTTCCACGCGCGTTCGACCAGCATGGCGGGCGGCGTGATCATGAAGAACAGGTACACGACGTCGCCGAATCGGGTCAGTAGATTGCTGCCCGCTTCCTCGGAATCCGGAGCGAAGCTGTCGAAACGGAAGCGGTCGATCAGCAAATGCGGGATGCTGGCGCGCTCCGCCTTCCGCGCGATGTAGCGATCGAGCTTCTCGTCGATGATCTGCACTTCGTCGCCGGTGAACGCGCCGGCGTACCTGAAGTCGGGGCCCAGGGTCGCGTAGTCGAGGAGCTGCTTGCGCCAGATGTCGGGACTGATGAGCGCGAAGTCGGCCCAGTCGACGCCGATTTCACCGGCGAGCTTTTTCTGCAGCGGGCGCAGCGTGCTCTTGCCGGAGGCCGATGGCCCTTTGGTATTGAGCACCACAGCGGCTTTCTGCGGCGGGAGAAGCCGGTAGCCGAGTTCAGCGGCAGCGTTTTGCAGCCACGGCTCGATCACGCAGGCGATCCTGTCGCCCGCGTAGTCGTTGCACGCGATGTCGGTCGCGAGGGACGCCAGCAACTCATGGTTGCCCCAGACCTGCCCATGACGGCTGATGAGCGCCGAGACGACACGGGCAAGGGCCAGGCATGCCGCTCGCTGCATCGCGTCCCCATGCAGACGCGCCTTTTGCTCCCAGCTCGCGACGACGTGCCGTGGGTCGGATTCGGTGGCCGTCGCGGCAGGCGTTTCGGAGCGGTGATCGCGCGCGCGAAGTCCCCGCCACCAGGACGTCGGCTTGCGCGGCGCCGCGGACTCGCGCTTTGCCGATCCCGGGAGGATTGCCGTGAGCTCGCTCTCAATCGTTCGGGCAAGCTCGTTCCGCGCCGTCTCATAGGTCGAAACGACCACGCTCATGTTCGGTTCGATGGAGCCTCGGAAAATCGCCGATACGATTTCGCGGAAATTGATCCCGAGGTCGCCGATTTTCGATCCGTCCGGCACCGAAAAATCCGCGGTCACCCGCACGAGGAGCTCGTGCAGCGCGAGCCGCTGCGGACGAAGCGCACAGAGCTCGTTCACGGGCATTCCGGTGAAATCGGCGAGTTCTTCCGCCTTGGCGTAATCGCCGAAGGCGTTCTCCGGGCGGAATATCGTGACGAGAGGGCGAAGCGGCCGCGGCACCGGGGATTCGATCCCCGGATTCCATGGGCCGAACTCGCTGTGCGTGGGCTCCGGCAGCGCCATCGCAAAAAAGGTGTTCCCCGCCTGTGCCGTGCTGCCCGTCATCTTGAACCTGAGTTCAAGAGGGTCGCCTGCCGGGGCCTTCAGGCGCTTCCGCGTAGGAGCGCACACCAGCCCATCAAAGGCTCGGCAACCTCGCCATAAGGCATTGGTTCAAAGAGTATATGGACAACTCGAACACCGCAGGGAACGTTGAAGGTCGTCAGGCTCCCTGCCCGGCAAGGGCCTGATCGAGAGCGGAGTTCATGGTGGCAATCCTGCGCCGGAGCGATGCCTCGTCGACGGCGACCGATGCCGCGGAAATGGAAACCGGCGCGGCAGATGGCGATGCGTGCGGCTGCTTTCTCGCCCGCAGCAGATCGTGCGCGAGATTCAACGCCGCCATCACCGCGATGCGCTCCGCGCCGGCGATCTTGCCGGTCTCGCGGATTTCGCGCATCCGGCGGTCGAGCAGCGCGACGGCGTCGGTGAGCTCGGCGCGCTCGGCCTCCTTGCACGCGACCTTGAAATCGCGCCCGAGCAGCGAAACATCGAGCGTGACCATCTTCTCGGCCCCCGCCGGCGCGCGCGTCGTCATTCGGCGGCCTCGGGCATACGGGACAGGAGTACGTCGAGCCGCTCGCGCGCCTCGGTGACGCGCGCGGCGAGCGCCTGGTTCCGCGCATTCGCCGCGGCGAGATCGCGCCGCAGCGCTTCGTTGGCCGCGCGCAGCGCGCGCGTGTGGGCGATGAGCGACGTCTGCTTGCGCTCGAGCGCAGCGAGCTCGGCGTCCATCGCGGAATCGGGAACGTTGGTCATTGGATTCGGCAAAGCCATCGAAGCACTCTAGTCCCTGCGCGTGCGCCGCGTCAACCGGCAGCCACTTCGGTGTCCGCGACGCCCGTGGCGAGCGGCAGGTAACTCACCTCGAGGATCTCGAGCTCGTCGGCGCCGCCGGGCGTGTTGAGCGTGACGGTGTCGCCCTCGCGCGACTTGATGAGCGCGCGCGCCATCGGCGATACCCAGCTGATGTATCCGCGCGCGGTGTCGATCTCGTCGACGCCGACAATGCTGATCGTGCGTTCGCCGTCCTTCTCGCTGCGCAGCGCGACCGTGGCGCCGAAGAACACCTGGTCCGATCCCTCGTCACGCTGCGCCGCCGGATCGACGACCTCGGCGACATCGAGTCTGCGGATGAGGAACCGGATGCGCCTATCGATCTCGCGCATACGTTTCTTGCCGT
>JBDTLY010000166.1:0-7016 GCA_039934535.1 Casimicrobiaceae bacterium
GCTCAACCAGGAGATCGTCGGCCTCATCAACCAGCAGGGCGGCAAGGCGGTCGGCCTCACGGGCCAGGACGGCGCGTTCATCCACGCGCGCAAGATGCTGCTGAAAAGCGAGACCAACCGGGGCGAGATGATCGACATCGGCCTCGTGGGCGAGATAGACCGCATCGATCCGGAGATCATCCAGCTGCTCGACTCGCGCGACTTCATCCCGGTGATCGCGCCGATCGGCGTCGGCGCGGAAGGCGAGGCCTACAACATCAACGCCGACCTGGTCGCCGGAAGGCTCGCGGAGACGCTGCTCGCCGAGAAGCTCGTGCTGATGACCAACACGGTCGGCGTCCTCGACAAGGACGGCAACCTGCTGACGGGCCTGACCGCGCGCGAGATCGATGCGCTATTCGCCGACGGCACGATTCACGGCGGCATGCTGCCGAAGATCGGCTCCGCGCTCGATGCCGTGCGCAACGGGGTATCGAGCTCGCACATCATCGACGGCCGCGTCGAGCACGCGCTGCTGCTCGAAGTGCTGACCAACGAGGGCGTGGGCACGATGATCCGCGCCGACGACACCGAACCGGTCCACGCGCGCGCGAAGCGCAGGCAAGCCTAGAGCGACCATGGCTGCCAGGCACGGCGAACGCCGCCTCCAGATCCTGCAGACGCTTGCGGCGATGCTGGAAAACCCGCGCGGCGACAAGGTGACCACCGCCGCGCTCGCGGCGAAGCTCGACGTGTCCGAGGCCGCGCTGTACCGCCACTTCGCGAGCAAGGCGCAGATGTTCGAGGGCCTGATCGAGTTCATCGAGACCACGCTCTTCACGCTGGTCAACAAGATCGCCGCCGAGACGACGGACGGCGCCGCGCAGGCGCAGCAGATCGTCGGCGTCCTGTTGGGCTTCGCGGAGAAGAATCCCGGCATGACGCGCGTGCTGATCGGCGATGCGCTCGTCAACGAGGACGAGCGGCTGCAGGCGCGGATGAACCAGCTCTACGACCGCATCGAGGCGTCGCTGCGCCAGGCGCTGCGCATCGCCCAGGCGGCGGGAACGTGGCCCGGCGATCCGACTGCGGAGGCCGGCGTGCTGGTGGCGTTCGTGCTCGGGCGCTGGCAGCTGTTCGCCAAGAGCGGCTTCAAGCGGCAGCCGCAGGAGCACTGGGAAGCCGAGCGGAAGTTCCTTTTCGGCTAGCGCAGGGCATTCTAAACGGCTTGCACCGTCGACGGCGCGAGCACGCAGCCCGAGATCTTCCAGCGTCCGTCCTTCTGCTTCTCCATCGTGTAGAGCGCGACCTGCACCGAGTTGTCCGGCGCGATGAGGCGCAGCGGCTGGATCACGTTGCCCTCGATGACGGCGCCCTCCAGGAATTCGACGTAGCGTGCGGCGAGCAGTGCGTCGTAGGCCGTCCGCACCATCGCCAGAAATTTTTCCGGGGACTCGAACTGCGCGCGGATGCCCGGTGATGCCTGCGCGAAGGCCTTGGCCGCGTCCCCTGTCTTGAGCGCCGCGCGCTGGTCGGCGATCACCTTCTTGATCGCTTTCCATTCCGCCGTCGGGAGCGTCGGATCGCCCTTCGGCGGCGCGGAATGGACGCGCATGCCGACGCCGAGCGTTGCGATTGCGATGACGCACAGGATCAGTGGGCGGGCGGCGAACGAAGCGTGTCGAGTCATGGGCGTCCTCCACAGACCGGGCATTGCGGATCGCGCGGGACGCGCAGCTCGCGCCAGCGCATGGCGTGCGCATCGAGCAGCAGCAGGCGGCCCGCGATCGTCTCGCCCACGCCGGCCACGAGCTTCAGTGCCTCGGCGGCCTGGGTCGCGCCGATGATGCCGACGAGCGGCGCGAACACGCCCATGATCGCGCAGCGCATTTCCTCGAGATCCTCGCCTTCGCCGAACAGGCAGTGGTAGCACGGCGCGTCGGGATCGCGCGTGTCGAACACCGAAACTTGTCCGTCGAAGCGGATCGCGGCACCGGACACCAGCGGCCTTTTCGCGGCCACGCACGCGCGATTGACGGCATGGCGGGTGGCGAAATTGTCGCTGCAATCGAGTACCACGGCGGCGCGCGCGACGAGCGGCGCAAGATCGGCCGGACCGACGCGCGAGGGGACGGTCTCGATGCGGACTTCGGGATTGACGGCAAGGAGGCGCGCCTTCGCGGCGTCGACCTTGCGCGCGCCGACGTCGGCGGTGGCGAACAGAATCTGCCGCTGCAGGTTCGTGAGGTCCACCGCATCCGGATCGCAGAGCGTGATCGTGCCGATCCCGGCGGCGGCGAGGACCTGCGCGGCCGGCGCGCCGAGCCCGCCGGCACCGACGATCAGCACGTGTGCGGCCGCGAACTTCTCCTGCGCGTCGATGCCGAGTTCGGGCAGCAGGATGTGGCGGCTGTAGCGGAGGAGTTGCGCGTCGTCCATGTACGGTCAGGATAGCGCCGAATCCGGAAACGAAAACGCCCGGCGGTGCCGGGCGCTTCGCCGGGATTCGGATGCAGCTACTGTGGCTTCGCCTGCGCGACCGCCTTGACGGACGCGATGACCGGTTGTCCCTTGAGCAGGTTCATTGCCTGGGAAAGCTGGAAGTCGTCGGCGGCGCCGAACTCGAAGCGCGGGGACGTCGGGTCGGAGACGCCCTTTTCGGCAGCCTTGTCCCCGGATTTCGCCGGCGCCTTGTCGAGGTTCTTGACCGCTTCGAGTGCCCGCGCCTTCGCGGCATCCGCGGTAGCGCCTTCGAGGTGGCCCTGGAGGTTCGCTTCCTTGACGAGCGGCGACGCGCGGCCGTCATCGACGTTGATGTCGGGCTCGATGCCCTTCGCCTGGATCGAACGGCCCGCCGGAGTGTAGTAACGCGCGGTCGTGAGCTTCAAGCCCGCGTTGTTGCCGAGCGGCAGGATCGTCTGCACCGAGCCCTTGCCGAAGGTTTGCGTGCCGAGCACGGTGGCGCGCTTGTGGTCCTGCAGCGCGCCGGCGACGATCTCGGACGCCGACGCCGTTCCGCCGTCGACCAGCACGACGATCGGGACCTTCTTGACCGCGGGCGGCAGGTCCTTGAGGTAATCCTCGCCGCGGCGCGTGTAGTCTTCCTTGCGTGCCGACAGGCGCATCCGCGCGTCGGCCGTGCGGCCGTCCGTGTAGACGACAAGCGCGTCCTTCGGCAGGAACGCCGCTGACACGGCGACCGCCTGGTTGAGGAGGCCCCCCGGGTCGCTGCGCAAGTCGAGCACGAGGCCCTTCAGGTCGCCCTGTTTGTAGAAATCCTTGAGCGCCTTCGCGAGGTCCTCGGCGGTGCGGTCCTGAAATTGGCGCACGCGGACGTAACCGTAGCCCGGCTCGAGCATCTTCGCGCGCACGCTCTTGACGTTGATTTCCTCGCGCGTGAGCGTGAACGTCAGCGGCGCGTCGGCGTCCTTGCGCACCACGGTCAGCACGACCGACGTGCCCGGCTTGCCGCGCATCTTCTCGACCGCCTTAGACAGCGGCATGCCGCGCGTGGCGTCGTTGTCGATCTTGACGATGAGGTCGCCCGTTTTGATCCCGGCGCGGAATGCAGGCGTGTCCTCGATCGGCGACACGACGCGGACGATGCCGTCTTCGACGCCCACCTCGATGCCGAGGCCGCCGAACTTGCCCTGCGTCGAGATCTGCAGATCCTTGAAGGCTTCGGCGTCGAGGAAGTCGGAATGCGGGTCGAGCCCGTGCACCATCCCGTTGATCGCTTCCTTGATGAGCTTGTCGTCGGAGACGGGCTCGACGTAGTCGGACTTGATCTTGCCGAAGACCGCGGACAGCAGCTGCAGGTCCTCGTACGGAATGGGCATCCGCGTGTCGCGTTGCGCGACCGCCGAGAAGTTGAGCGAAAGCAGGACGCCCAGCACCGCGCCCAAGCCGATCAGTCCTGCCTTCTTCCAGTTTCCCATCGTCGGTTCCTTTGCACACCGAGCCGGGGCGGAGCCATCGCTCCGCTCCACAGATCCATTTGCCACAGTATACCCCCGGTTTCCCTGCGCCCGCGTCATGGTGGCGCGGGAGAAATCAATGACCAGCAGCGTGTTCCCCGCCGGGCGTCGGCAACGGGCGGACCGGCGGCGGCCCCCCAATGTTTCCGCGATTCCAGCGTGCGTAAAACGTTCGTTCGCCCCGACGCTGGCGCGTTCCGGTGGTGCGGTTAAGGCAACGACCGTGCCTGCAAGTTCCCCGCCGGGAAATTCGACACAAAACGTTACTGAAAGGTCAGCAGCGAATGGCCGGTCATTTCCGCCGGCGCCGGAAGTCCCATCATCGCGAGGAGTGTGGGAGCGATGTCCTGCAGCGCCCCGCCGGGCGCCATCTTCGCGGCACGGCCCGCGTACACGCAGGGGACCCGGTTCAGCGTATGGGCTGTATGCGGCTGGCCGGTCGCGGCGTCCCACATCTGTTCGGCGTTGCCGTGGTCCGCCGTGATCAGCGCCGCGCCGCCCGCGCTGCTCGCCGCCGCGACCACGCGGCCGATGCAAGTGTCGAGTGTCTCCACCGCCCGCTTCGCGGCGTTGAAATCGCCGGTGTGGCCCACCATGTCGCTGTTGGCGTAGTTGCAGACGATCGCGCCGTCCTCGCCGCCGGCGATGGCGGCGACGAGCTTCTCGGTCACTTCCCCTGCGCTCATCTCGGGCTGGAGATCGTACGTGGCGACCCGCGGCGACGGCACGAGGATGCGGTCCTCGCCGGGATACACGGCCTCGACGCCGCCGCTGAAGAAATAGGTGACGTGCGCGTACTTCTCGGTCTCGGCGATGCGCAGCTGGGCGAGGCCCAGCTTCGACAGGTATTCGCCGAAGCTGTTGGCCACCGGCTGGGGGGCGAAGGCGGCGGGCAGGCGGGCGAACTCGTCGCCGTAGCTCGTCAGGCAGACATAACGCGCGAGGCGCGGCACGCGCTTCCGCGCGAAGCCATCGAAGGCCGGGTCGGTGAGCGCGCGGTCGATCTCGCGCGCGCGGTCCGCGCGGAAGTTCATGAACACGACGACGTCGCCGTCGGCCATTGTCGCCGGCTGGCCCTCGCCATCGAGGATGGCCGTCGCCTTGACGAATTCGTCGGTCTCCCCGCGAGCGTACGCGGCGTCCAGTGCGGCTTGCGCGGTGGCCGCGCTGTACGCCGCGCGTCCGTCGACCAGCAAATCGTAGGCGGTCGCCACACGCTCCCAGCGCTTGTCGCGGTCCATCGCGTAATAGCGGCCGCAGATCGACGCAATGCGCGCACCCGCGAATTTCGCGCACGCGCCGTCCAGGAATTCGAGCGAGGCACCGGCGCTCTTCGGTGGCGTGTCGCGGCCGTCGAGGAAGGCATGCACCAGAACGCGCGGCGCGCCGCCGGCCGCGGCGAGCTCCATCATCGCGGCGACCTGACGTTCGTGGCTGTGGACGCCCCCGGGCGAGGCGAGTCCGAGCACATGGACCGCGGACCCGTTGGCCTTGGCGAGCGCAACGGCCTCCGTCAGCACGGGATTGCGCGCGAATTCACCGGTCGCGATCGCCTTGTCGATGCGCGTGAAATCCTGATAGACCACGCGGCCCGCGCCGATGTTGAGATGCCCGACTTCGGAGTTGCCCATCTGACCTTGCGGCAATCCGACCTCGAGCTCCGACGCGTCGATCGACGCGTGCGGGCACGAGGCGACGAGGCGATTCCAGTTCGGCATGCGTGCCTGCGTGATCGCGTTGTCCGGCGCGTCGGGGCGGCAGCCGAAGCCATCGAGGATCAGCAGGACGACCGGTCGGACGGCGGGCTTGGCGGAGGGAGTCATCGTGGGATGGCGGGCGCGGGCGACGGCGCGCGAGGGACCACTGGCGCACCTGCGCCGGGCCGCGCGCAGGGCCGCATCCTGGCCGTGCGTTATCATTTTACCTTTGTCCACCTCGAATCCGGGCGTCTCATGTCGTTCCTGTCGTTCCTGCAAGACACCAACCACCTGATGCTGTTCGCCGTGTTTCTGCTGTCCGGCGGAATGCTGCTCTGGCCACTCGTGAACCGCCGCTTCTCGCCCGTGAAGGACGTCACCAGCGCCGAGGCCACGCAGCTCATCAATCGCCGCAACGCCGTGCTGCTCGACGTGCGCGAGCCGAAGGATTTCGAAGGCGGGAGGCTCCCGGGCGCCCTCCACATCCCGTTGTCGCAGCTCGCGGGACGGACGTCGGAGCTCGCGAAGATGGTGTCGCGCCCCGTCGTCGCCTATTGCGAAAGCGGGCGGAGGAGCCCGTCGGCTGCCGGCGCGCTCACGAAGGCGGGATTCCAGGAGGTCTACAACCTCCAGGGCGGCATCCTCGCTTGGAAGAAGGACGGGCTGCCCGTGGAGAAATGACGTGGCGAACGGCCCGCCGACGATCACGATGTACACGACGGCGACCTGCCCGTTCTGCATCCGCGCCGAGCGCTTCCTGGGCGCCCGGGGCGTCACCGTCATCGCGAAAGTCCGCGTCGACCTCGACCCAGCCGAGCGGATCGCGATGATGACGAAGACCGGCCGCCGCACGGTGCCCCAGATCTACATCGGGGACGTGCATGTCGGCGGCTACGAGGATCTCGTCGCCCTCGACCAGGCCGGCGAACTCGCTCCGCTGCTGGCCGGCAAGCCGGCATAGGGCCATCCGTCAGCGCGCGGTTCCATGGGCCCGTTCGCCCTCGATGCGAGTCTCGCGTAAAATCACACGTTTGCCCTTATTCGAAGGAAGCACCATGGACGAAACCCAGCAACCCATTCCTGCCAGCGACAGCACGATCGCGTTCTCGATCGACAAGATCTACGTCAAGGACCTGTCGCTCGAATGCCCGGGCTCCCCGCAGTCGTTCAAGACCACCGAGCAGCCCCAGGTCGAGGTAGGCCTCCGCACGCGCGGCGAACAGATCGAGCCCGACATGTACGAATGCGTGCTCACGATCACGCTGACCGCCAAGACCAGCGACCGGACGCTGTTCCTGGTCGAGGCTTCGCAGGCGGGAATCTTCACGATCCGCGGCGTGCCGCCCGAGCATCTGCAGCCGGT
>JBDTLY010000167.1:0-6997 GCA_039934535.1 Casimicrobiaceae bacterium
AGCCGAGCGGCGCGAGATCGCGCGCGACGGTGAGCGAGGCCGGGCCGGCGCCGACAAACGCGATGCGCTTGCCGTTGCGCTTTTCGGGACGCTGCGGCAGCCGGTCGCGGATGTCGTCCTTGTAGTCGGCGGCGACCCGCTTCAGGCGGCAGATTGCGACGGGTTCGGGCTTGCCCTTGCCGTCGCCGCCCTCCTCGACCCGTCCGCGGCGGCACGCTGGCTCGCACGGACGGTCGCAGGTCCGGCCGAGGATGCCGGGGAAGACGTTGGATTCCCAGTTGACGAGGTACGCGTCGCCGTAGCGGCCGGCCGCGATCAGGCGGATGTATTCGGGAACGGGAGTATGGGCGGGGCACGCCCACTGGCAATCGACGACCTTGTGGAAATAGTCGGGATTGGCGATATCCGTCGGCTTCAAACGCGCGTTCTCCTGTGGCGGCGACCGGTCTTCATGGTTTTTCCGGGGGCGCGCTTCCGAGAAGCACGTTTCGCGCCCGGACCGGTACGCGTGCCGGGCATCCTACGCCTGCCCGGCAGCCGAGGAAAGGCTTGATGCGAATAGGGTTTTCGGAAGTGTGCGATTCGCGCAACGGTCGCCCGACGCGCAAATCTTCCGCCCCGGGGGGCCGGTCTTGATCGCCGGCCTGGGCGCGACGTCAGGTGGAGTCGCCGCGGGTCAGCGGAACGGCTCCGCGCGCTTGATCAGTTCGTCGAGGCCCGGTTCGTTCGGGTTGCGCGGCAAGCCCGGATGGATGATCGCAACCTGACAGACCTCGGCGGCTTCGACGAGCTGCCGGTAGGTCCCAGCGTTGATGTCCTTGATGTAGGCCTGCTTGTTTTCGTTGTACGTGAACATCTTGTCGTTGATGTTCTGGCACTCGTTGCAGCTCGGACAGCGCGCGGTCTCGATCCACGCTTCGTCGGAGGGCGGTTTCGCAGCTTCCGGCTCGGCGGCGGCAGGCGCCTCGGCGGAGCTCGCCGGAGCTGGCAGCGGCGCGCCCGCGACGGGCGCGGCGGCGGCCTTCTGCAGCGCCTCCTGCGCCGTCTCCCATTTCCCCTCCCACGCGGCCCGTTCCTGCGCGACCAGCCGCTCGGCGTGCGAGTCGTGGATGCCTGCATGCTCCTGCAAACGGTGCCACAGGAGCAGGCAGCGACGGGTTTCCTGCATGAGCCTTGCATCGACGATGACGCGATGCAGCCGGTCGTCCGGGTCGACGGCCCAGAGGAACGGGATCCGTTCGGCCGCGCTCCGCTCGGGCAGCTTCAACCAATCGGCCGCCGAGAGCATGAGGCCGTTCCAGCGCTCGCGCGGCACGACCGCGAAGTGCTCGGCGTAGCGGCGATCGCACAGGACAAAGTCCGCATACGTGAAGGCCACATCCTCGCGCACTCGCTGCATCGCGTCGTCCGAGTACTCGAATGGCATCAGCGGCCAATCGGCGTCGGGGTTGCCGTTGTGCTCGAGCGAGAACCGCGCGGCCCAATTCTCGCCGGCCGTGGCGTCATATGCGAACGTGGGGAAAGCGCGTGATTCCTTCGCCGCCGCCGCTGTCAGGTACGGGGGCAGATCGCCGGCCGCCGCCGGCGACCCCGCGAAGATGCTGAAGAGCGCGGGACCTCGGCATGCGAGCCCGCGCTCGATCCGATCGCGCAGCGCATACAGATCGGCGCTGGTCGCCTGCAGCACGAACATGCCGCCCAGCCCCATCGCCGTCGTGGCCAGCCGCGCGCTGCGCACGCCGAACGCGAAATGGCCGGTGCCGATCGACGCTTCTTCGAGCAGGTGGCTCTGCTGCACGAGGACCTTTACCGGAAGGCCGGCGGACAGCATGTCGATCAGTCCAGCATTTTCCGGCGCGTCGTTGCGCTCCGCCGGGATGGACACGAGGTAGTTGGGGAAGAGCGCCAGGTCGTCGGCCGACAGCGCATGCTCGTCATAGCGCTCGAAGAATGGGTCGTGGTCCGCCTCGACGTACGCGCCGCCGGACTCGAGCTCGGCGATGGCGATCGCTTTCACGAGCCCGGTGAGGCGCGGCAGGCGCGAGCGATAGGCTTCCGCCGCCGCCGCGCAATTGTCGAACTCGAATTCCCACCCCGGCGCCGCGGTGGCGCACGCCGGGTCCGAATAGAACGGTTGCGCGCGGAGTACGTCGAGCGCCGACTCGATGCGGCGGCGGCGTTCGGGGGGCAGCTCCTCCTCCGGCGCGCCGCGCGCGACCAGCCTCGACATGACAGCAAAGTCGAAGACGTCCCCATGCCCGGTACCGATCGAGGCAGCGAGCGCCTCCGGCTGCTGGCCCGCGGCCGAGCGCGCGAACGCCGCGCGCCGGATGTCGGTCAGCTTGCGCACCAGCGTGTCGACCAGCGCTCGAAACTCCGTACCCTTTTGCGCCTGCGTGTGGCGCCATGCCTGCGCGATCAGGCGCGCCGAAAGCCCTGCATCGCAGTCGACCACGTCGCCGTCGAGCTTCAGCGATTCACCCGCCTGAGCGAGCACCTTGGCCACCGTCGCGTCGGCATCGGCGCTGACCCGTTCGGCCGCCCGTTTCCACAATTCCGACAGCCGGCCGGTTTCGCCTGCGGCCAGCATGACGCGTATTTCCCGCTCGAGGCGCAGCACGTGCTTGCGCAACCGCTCGCCTTCGAGCCCGCGCGGCGCGACTTCGGCAAGGAGCGCGGCGACGATGGCCGAGAGCGAATGCACGTACTCGCGGCCGGCGGTCGCCTCCGGCAGAACGAGCGGAAAGTCGTAGCGCAAACGCGTGAGATCGCGGTACCCGACGAGGAGCGCGGGGCGCAGCGATCGGGAATCGATAGGCGCCAAGCCCTCGCCTGCGCGCTGGCCGGTCATGTGGAAGACCAGTTGGTCCCGGGATTTGCGAGCGGTGTCCATGGGAAGTCGATCGTTCATCGCGGGCCGGCCCTAGGCGACCCGGGCGTGCGCGGCGCCCTCGTCCGGCCAGATCGTGACCTTGTCGAACTCGGCTTCGAGCCCCGCGCGCGTCCGTTCGGAAGTGCGCGGAGCCCCGGCGCCGCGCAGGTCTTCGTAGCAGGGGATGTCCGGGTTCTCGTAGAGGATGCCGACCGGAATCGGGTCCTCCGACGACGCGATCTCGCGCGCCTTGTGGATGTCGAGCGGGTCGTGTTCCCGCTGGTTCTTGTAGATGCGACTCGTTTCGGGGGAGAGCGTCAGGCCATTCGCATGCGTCAGCAGCAGCGTCTTGGCCGGATCGTGCAGCCACGGCTCGAACATCTTAGGCAGGAACTCGGGGCAGCGCTGGATGATGCGGATGAACGAGAACCCGCGATGGTGGTAGGCCTTCGAGATTATGTCGTACAGCAGCTCGGGAACCCAGTCGACCGCCTGCGCGACGAACGAAACGTTCTGCACGCCCAGCGTCACCGTCAGCGGATTGAGCGCCTCGAGCAGCGATCCGCGCGGCGTCGTGTTGCTCTTCATGCCGATCGGCGATGTCGGCGACGCCTGCTTCTTCGTAAGGCCATACACGTGGTTGTCGTGCAGGATCACCGTCATGTTCATGTTGTAGCGGATCGCATGGATCCAGTGTGCCGCGCCGATGCTGCAGCAGTCGCCGTCGCCGGTGTTCACGAACACATGCAGGTCCGGGCGCGCCATCTTGACGCCCTCGGCGATCGGGAACGCGCGGCCATGAATGCCGTGGAACCCGTAGGTCTTCATGTAGTGAGGGAACCGGCTGGAGCAACCGATGCCCGACACGAAGACCGTGCGCTCCGGCGCAAGATCCTCGTCGCGGCACAATCGCTGCACGGCGGCGAGTATCGCGTTGTCGCCGCAGCCGCTGCACCAGCGCGGCACCCCGCCTTGGTAGTCCTCGAGGTTGTGGTGCTCCTCATGCAGCTTGATGATGCATTGCGTGACGGGGATGGCCATCCTCAGTTCCCTTCCTGCAGTTTTGCGCGCATCACTTTCAGTACATCGCCGGGCTTGATCGGCTGGCCGCGCGCCTCGCTCCAGCAGTCGATGTCGACCAGGAAGCGCGACCGCAGCATCAGCGCCAGCGCGGAATAGCGGCGGTTGTCCTCGTCGATCAGTTCGTCCTCGCGCCGGTCGGACCAGTTGGCTTCCACCGTCATCACCTTGCCGAAACGCTGCATGATCTCGCGGATCCCCGACGGCATCGGCTGGATGAAGCGCAGGTGCAGCGACGAGACCTTGAGTCCGTCGGCGCGCGCACGATCGACCGCCTCCTCGATCGCGCCCTTGGTGCTGCCCCAGCCGACGACCAGCAGGTCGCCTTCCGGATCGCCGTGCACCGACGGAGTTCGCAGCGTCTTCTGCAGCGCGGCGATCTTCAGGCTCCGCGCGCGCAGCCCTTCCTCGTTGATCGCCGGATCGTAGGCGACCTTGCTCGCGCGATCGTGGGCCAGCCCGGTGAGTGTATGCATCCCGTTCGGCTGCCCGGGAATGAACCGGTGCGCGATGCCGGTGACCGGGTCCCAGTCGTACGGCCTGGCGCCCTCGGGCACCGGGCTCTGGTCGAGCGGCGGCGCCAGCCAGTCCTCGGAGAATTCCGGCCGCGGGAACGGCTGCTGCGCCGTGGCGAGGCTCGCGTCCGACAGCACCACGACGACGGTGTTGAAGGTCTCGGCGATCTTGCGCGCCGTGATCATCGAGTAGAAGCAGTCCTCGATGTCGCTGACCGCGAGCACGACCTTGGGCGCGTCGCCGTGACTGCCGTAAACGGTGCACAGCAGATCGCCCTGCTCGACCTTGGTCGGCTGGCCGGTGGAAGGACCGCCACGCTGGACGTTGACGACGACCAGCGGGATCTCGGCCATGACGGCGAGCCCGATTCCTTCCTGCTTCAGCGAGTAGCCCGGACCGGAGGTGATCGTCACCGCGCAGCGGCCGGCATACGAGGCGCCAATCGCGAACGCGCAGGCGGCGATCTCGTCCTCGGCCTGGTGGACCATGCCGCCGACGCGCTCGAACACGTCGGACAGGTAGTGCGACGCCGACGTCGCCGGCGTGATCGGGTACATCGCGCAGATGTCCATGCCCGACGCGAGCACGCCAAGCGCGATCGCGGTGTTGCCGTTGACGACGATCTGCGGCACCTGCGACTTCTCGGCGGGAATCGCGTACTTGAAGTCGAGGTTGGCCTCGGCCCAGGCGTAGCCCGCCTCGAGCAGGCGGACGTTGGTCGCGATGACCTTCTCGTCCTTCTTGCCGAAGATCCGCGCGACCTGGTCGCGCGCGAGCGTCATGTCGAGGCTGTAGATGCTGCACAGCATGCCGAGCACGAACATGTTCTTGCCGCGCCGCGCGTCGGTCATCAGCGCGCGGCACTCGCGCTCGAGCGGAATCTCGATCACCCGGAAGCCGCTTTCCTGCAGCAGCTCGACCGTATCGACGTAGGACTTGACGATCGCCGGATCCTTGTGGTCCCGCCACGTGCTCTCGAGAAGAATGGTGGCGCCGGCCTTCAGCTCGCCTGCGCGCACGCGTCCCAGCAGCACCTGCTCGTTGAAGGCGACGACGAGATCGGTCTGGTCGCCGCCGTTGGTGACGCGCGCAGCACCTATCCGGATCTGGATGCCGCTCGCGCCGGCGACGCTGCGTGCCGGGGGCTGGATCTCGGCCGGGATGATCTCCACCGTCCAGATGCCGTTGCCGCTGCGCGCCGCGATCGCCGCCAGCGACTGGCCGCAGCGCTGCGCGCCCTCGCCGGAGTCGCTGATGACCTCGACGATGTGCTCGTTCAATACCTTCGCCCGCTTGGCGGGACCCGGGCCGGGCTTGACAGGATGTTCGAGCAGGGTCGCGTCGGTCATGTAAAGGCTTTCGGGTAAGAGGTTGCGCGGCGTGTCCTGCGCGTCAGGCAAGGCGCACGCGGGCGAAGCCGTGCTCGTCCTGCGGAATGCCGAAGCGGGTCGCCACCGCGGCGGACTCGTAGACCGACTCGGTGTCGCGCAAACCGAGCCACGCCTTCATGCTGCGCGCGGCCCGGCGGCCGGCGCCCATGGCTTCGATGACGGTCGCAGCGCCGGTGACGATGTCCCCACCAGCATAGACGCCGGCAATCGACGTCGCGAAGCTTTCGTCCGCGTCGATGTAGCCGCGCTTGTTGAGCTTGAGCTTCGAGGTCTGGCCGATGATCGGGTTGGCGTTGGTGCCGATCGCGTACACGACCATGTCGGTCTCGAACTCGAACTCGCTGTCGGGCACCACGACCGGGCGCCGCCGGCCGGACTCGTCCGGCTCGCCCAGCTCCATCTTCACGCAGCGCAACGCGCGCACGCTCTTGTTCTCGTCGCCGAGGATCTCGACCGGGCTCGACAGCCAGTTGAAGTCCACACCCTCCTCCTCCGCATGGTGGATCTCTTCCACGCGCGCCGGCGCTTCCTTCTTCGACCGGCGATAGATGCAGTGGACCGATTCCGCGCCGAGCCGCAGCGAGACGCGCAGCGCGTCCATCGCCGTGTTGCCGGCGCCGATCACCGCGACGTGCTTGCCCGGCTTCAACGGGGTGTCGAAATTCGGATAATCGCGGGCGCGCATCAGGTTGCAGCGCGTGAGGAGCTCGTTGGCGGAAAGCACGCCGTTCAGCGACTCGCCCGGAATGCCCATGAAACTGGGGTAGCCAGCCCCGGTTCCGATGAAGACCGCATGGAATCCCATTTCGGTCACCATCTGCTCGATCGTGAACAACCGTCCGACGAGCGTGTTGCACTCGAACTTGATCCCGAGCCGTCTCAGCTTGTCGATCTCCGCATCGATCACTTCGTTCGGCAGGCGGAAGTCGGGGATGCCGTACTTCAGCACGCCGCCGGGCTGGTGGAACGCCTCGTAGACGGTGACCTCGCATCCGGCCTTTGCCATGTCCGCCGCACACGCCATCCCCGCCGGCCCGGCGCCGACGATGCCAACCTTGCAGCCGGAGGGCTCGATGTAGGGTATGTTGGCCCAGCCTTCCTTGATCGCCATGTCGCCGACGAAGCGTTCGAGCCGGCC
>JBDTLY010000168.1:0-6979 GCA_039934535.1 Casimicrobiaceae bacterium
CGATGATCGGCGACTTGATCGACTTGAGATCGAAAAAGCGCCCGGGGCCGAGACGCGCGTCGCCGACCGACAGCTTGTTGCCGACGAAGAGGTTGTTGACGATCCAGCGGATCTCGGCGTCGTTGAAGAGGTAGAAGCCGCCCCACCAGCGCTCGAACTCGAGGAAACGCGGCGCCTCGGTGTCCACGTTCTGGTAGAGGTGGACGTACTTGTCCCAGAACGTGTTCGCCGGATTGAGGTTCTCGAAATTGGAGACGAGATGCGCGCCGTCGAACTTGCCGCCGCCGAGATCGCCGGCGAAGAGGTTGATCCACGCCCCGCCCATGAGCCCGCCGGCGTAGCGCATCGGGTTCTCGGCGTCGGTGCCCGCCCAATACGACATCGGTGCGCCGTTGATCACGCATGGCCCCGCGATGTCGGGCTGCGAGGCCGCCAGCATCATCACCGCCCAGCCGCCCTGGCAATTGCCGACCAGCACCGGCTTCGGGCTCGCCGGATGGCGCGCGGCGACGATGCGGACGAACTCCGCTTCGGCGTCCACGACGTCGGCGAGCGTCTGCGACGGTTCAGGATCGGGGAAGAAGATCACGAAATAGACCGGATGCCCGGCCTTGAGCGCGACACCGACTTCCGAGTCCTCCTTGAACCCGCCGATGCCGGGCCCGTGGCCCGCGCGCGGATCGATGATCACGAAAGGGCGCAGCGTGTCGTCGACACGGACACCGCGCGGCGGGATGATCCGCACGAGCGCGTAGTTGACGGGGCGCTCGAACGTGCGCGCGTCGGCGAGCATCTCCCACTCGTGGAACAGGAGCGGCGGCTTGCCGGCGGCCTCGTGCGCGAGATAGTTGTTGCCGCGCTGGCGCAGCGTGTCCCAGAAGAGGACCGAGCGTTGGACGCTGTCGATCCCGAACTGCCACGCGTCGTGCCACGCGTCGAGCGGCGTTCGCGGCGTCGACGGCGGAATCATCGCGGCCAGCCCGGCGTCCTTCAGCCGCTTTGCGTAGCGCTCCGCCGCTGCGCGCATGCGGCGGTCAAAGCGGTTGGCCACGCCGCGCGAAATTTCCGTCGCGCGGCCGATGGTGATGTTGAGGTCGCTCATCCCGATTCCCTTCGCGCGTTGCTGCGCCGCAACATTCTAACGCATTCCCGGTCGGCCGCCCCTGTCGTGGACACCCACCTTGCGCGGGCGCGAAAAAGGAGCGGCCATGTCGCGCCTGGGCTAGTATTGGACGCATTCGCCGGCGCGCGCCTGAATCCAACGGCGTGCGGCGGGCGTATCTAGCCAGGAGTCCCATGAACCTTCGACAAATCGCGATCGGCGTCGCTGCCGCGGGCCTCGCAGCCGCTTTCGTTCCCGTGGCCCACGCGCAATTGAACCGGACGGCCGTATCCGTCATCGGAAACGACGTCAACAACTGCGCGGTGGTGACCCCATGCCGCTCGTTCGCGCGGGCGGTCAGCCAGACCATTCCCGGCGGTGAGGTCGTCGCGCTGGATTCCGCTGGCTTTGGCCCCTTCATCGCCGACCGTTCGATCACGGTGCAAGCGGCGCCGGGCGTGTATGCCGGGATCACCGCATCCGCCGGGAGCGCGGTCGAGATTGCAGCCGGCGCGTCCGACAAGATCGTGCTGCGTGGACTCACGATCAACGGGCTGGGTACCGCTTCCGCCGGCATCGCGTTCATCGGCGGCGGCGCCGAGGTGCAGGTCGAAAACTGCCTGATCACGGGCTTCGTAAACTGGGGAATCCTCTCGTACTTCGCGATTCGCGTGCAGGACACCATCGTGCGCGAATCGGACATCGGCATTCAGATCGACAACGCCGGCGCCGCGGTGAACGCGACGCTCGAGCGGGTGCAGGTCCAAAACAGCGCGACCTTCGCAGTCTTCTCGTGGCGCAACGCGAGGGTGGCCGTGCGCGACAGCGTCGCCACGCTGAGCGGCGTCGGGTTCCGCGCCGCGGACAGCGGCGTCCTCAACATCGAAAACAGCCTCGCGACAGAGAACACCACCGGGGTGAGCGCGGCGACGTTGTTCTCCGGTGGCGGCACCGTGCGGATATCCAATACGATGGTCGTGAACAACAGCAGCACCGGCGTTGACGTCGGGACCGGCACCGTCGAAACGTGGACGAACAACCGAATTCGCGGAAACGCGACGAACCTGTCGGGCTCGTTGACGACCGTGCCTGCGATGTAGATTGCGAGGGAGATCCGCCATGCACCGCAATGTTTCCGCACGCGCGCTGGCCGCGCTCGCCCTCGGCGCGATCGCCTTCCTGGGCGCGGCCCCGGTGCGCGCGCAGCTCAACCGGACCGCAGTGTCCTTCACCGGTGACGATCTCAACAGCTGCGCTCCCGCCTTGCCGTGCCGGAGCTTCGCCCGCGCGATGAGCCAGACCAACGCCAACGGCGAGATTCTCGTGCTCGACTCCGGCGGTTACGGGCCGTTCACGATCAACCGGTCGGTCACGATCCAGGCGGCGCCCGGCGTCTACGCCGGCGTCACGGCGTCCAGCGGCAACGCGATCACCCTGTCGCTGCCGCCGTCGGGCCGCGCGGTAATTCGCGGGCTCACGCTCGAGGGCCTGGGCACAGGAACATGGGGCATCTACGGCTTTGCCGGCATCGTGCATATCGAGAACTGCATCGTGAACGGCTTCGTCTACGGCATCGGCATCGGCGGCTACACGGCCACCATCAGCGACACCGAGGTGCGCAACAACACGACGATCGGCATCATCGTCGCCAACGCCGGCAGTCGGGCGATCCTCGAGCGCGTACGGATCAAGAATAACGGCACATGGGGACTCATCGTGCAGGACAGCGCGAAGGCGACAATCCGGAACAGTGTCGTCGCGGGCAATATGGCGGGGCTGTCGGCCAGTTCCAATGCCGTGCTGAACATCGAGAACACCGAGGCGACCCACAACTCGACGGGGATCTATTCCGATACCGGCGCCTTTGCGCGCGTGTCGAACACCTTCGTCACGGACAACGGCAGTGCCGGACTCCGCAACGACAATACCGGGACGATGGAGTCGTGGCAGAACAACAAGGTGCGCGGCAACCTCAGCAACTTCGGCAGCGGTACCGGCGCAGTCCTGACGAACATCTCGCAGCAGTAATTCGGGGCGGCGGGGCCCCGCAAGAACAAAGGGCGGCCCGTGGCCGCCCTTTGGCGCATCTACGCCTTCGACGTCAGGCGCGGTGCCGCAGCTTGCGGATGGCCTCGAGCTGCGCGACAGCGATGGCGAGTTCCGCCTCGGCGGTCGCGATCTCTTCCCGCGACGTCTTGTTCTGCATCGCATCCAGCGCTGCCCGCTTCGCCTCGGCGGCTTTCACCTCGTCCAGATCCTTCGCGCGGATCGCGGTGTCGGCGAGCACCGTCACAAGGTGCGGCTGCACCTCGAGGAAGCCGCCTTGGACGAACACGAGCTCGTCCTCGGCCTGGCCCGGGAGCTTGATACGCACCGCGCCAGGCTTGATCTGGGTGAGGAGCGGCGCGTGGCGCGGATAGATGCCGAGCTCGCCGGCGATACCGGGGAGGACGACGAACTCCGCCTCGCCGGAGAATATCTGCTCTTCGGCGCTGACGACGTCGACGTGGATGGTGGAGGTCATGGCATCCTACTGAAGCGTCTTTGCCTTCTCGAAGGCTTCCTCGATCTGGCCGACCATGTAGAAAGCCTGCTCGGGGAGCGCGTCGCACTCACCGTTGACGATCATCGCGAAGCCCTTGATCGTGTCCTTCAGCGACACGTACTTGCCCGGAGATCCGGTGAACACTTCCGCCACGCTGAACGGCTGCGACAGGAAGCGCTGGATCTTGCGCGCCCGCGCGACGGCCAGCTTGTCCTCGGGCGAGAGCTCGTCCATGCCGAGGATCGCGATGATGTCGCGCAATTCCTTGTAGCGCTGCAGCACCGACTGCACGCCGCGCGTCGTCTTGTAGTGTTCCTCGCCGATCACGTGCGGGTCCACCTGGCGCGACGTCGAGTCGAGCGGATCGACCGCCGGATAAATGCCGAGCGATGCGATGTCGCGCGACAGCACGACCGTCGCGTCGAGATGGCCGAAGGTCGTCGCCGGCGACGGGTCGGTCAGGTCGTCGGCCGGCACGTACACGGCCTGGATCGACGTGATCGAGCCGGTCTTGGTCGACGTGATGCGCTCCTGCAGCCGGCCCATTTCTTCGGCGAGCGTGGGCTGGTAGCCCACCGCGGACGGCATCCGGCCAAGCAGCGCGGACACTTCCGTGCCGGCCAGCGTGAAGCGGTAGATGTTGTCGATGAAGAGCAGCACGTCGCGCCCTTCGTCGCGGAACGACTCGGCGATCGTGAGGCCGGTCAGCGCGACGCGGAGGCGATTGCCCGGCGGCTCGTTCATCTGCCCGTACACCATCGACACCTTCGATTTCGAGAGGTCGTCCTTGTTGACGACACCCGACTCGATCATCTCGTGATAGAAATCGTTGCCCTCGCGCGTGCGCTCGCCGACACCGGCAAACACCGACAGGCCCGAGTGGGCCGTCGCGATATTGTTGATGAGCTCCATCATCGTGACGGTCTTGCCGACGCCGGCGCCGCCGAAGAGGCCCACCTTGCCGCCCTTCGCGAACGGGCAGCAGAGGTCGATAACCTTGATGCCGGTTTCGAGCAGCTCCTGCGAGGGCGACAGGTCGTCGAACGGCGGCGCGGTGCGGTGGATCGACATCTCCTTCTCCGCCTCGACCGGGCCGCGTTCGTCGATCGGGCGGCCCAGCACGTCCATGATGCGGCCGAGCGTCTTGCCGCCGACCGGCACCATGATCGGGTTGCCCGTGTTGATGACGGTCATCCCGCGGCGCAGGCCGTCGGCGCTGCCGAGCGCGATCGTGCGCACGACGCCATCGCCGAGCTGCTGCTGCACCTCGAGCGTCAGACCGATCTCGTCCATCTTGAGGGCGTCGTAGATATTCGGGATCTTGTCGCGCGGGAATTCCACGTCGACGACCGCCCCGATGCACTGAACGATGGTTCCTTGATTCATGATTTCCTCAACTTCGTCGATTCAAATTCGTGGCGTCACACCGCCGCCGCGCCACCAACGATCTCCGCCAATTCCTTGGTGATCGCTGCCTGGCGCGTCTTGTTGTAGATGAGTTGCAGCTCGTCGATGATCGTGCCCGCGTTGTCGGACGCGGCCTTCATCGCCACCATCCGCGCCGACTGCTCGGAGGCCATGTTCTCGTTCACCATCTGGAACACCAATGCCTCCGCATACCGCCGCAGCATGCCGTCCAGGAGGTCGCGTGCGTCGGGCTCGTAGATGTAGTCCCACGAGCCTTCCTGCACGCCCTCGACACTCACCGCACCCGTCGGCGCCTGGAATTCCTCGGGGATCGGCAACATCGCCCCCTGCCGGGCTTCCTGGCGCATGGTGTTGATGAACGTGGTGTAGAACACGTGCACCTCGTCCACCTGGCCCTGGACGTATTCGTCGAGCAGGACCTTCACGCTGCCGATCAGCTTGTCGAGCTGCGGCCGATCGCCCATGTGGGTCACGCTCGAAACGATGTTGGCGCCCAGGCGCTGCAGGAAGCCCTGCCCGCGCGAGCCGATCACAACGTAGTCGACCTCGAGGCCCTTGCCGCGCCATTCCTTGTGCTGCTGGGTCACGAGCCGAAGGATATTGGTGTTGAGGCCGCCGCACAGGCCCTTGTCGGTGGTGACCACGATCGCACCCACGCGGCGCACGTTCTCGCGCACGGCGAGGAACGGATGCCGATACTCGGTGTTCGCCTTGGCGATGTGCATGGCGATCTTGAACGCCCGCAGCAGGTACGGCCGCGACGCCCGCATGCGGTCCTGGGCCTTTTTCATCTTCGAGGCCGCGACCATCTCCATCGCCTTGGTGATCTTGCGCGTGCTCTGCACGCTCTTGATCTTGTTCCGGATTTCTTTCGAACCTGCCATGGCTTCAGTACGCGCCGTTCTTCTTGAAATCCTCGACCGCAGCGATCAGCGCCTTTTCGTCGTCGGCCGAAAGATCCTTGGTCTTCTCGAGGTTGTCCATCAGCGCCGCGTATTTGCTCTTGAGGTAGGCGCGCAGCGCCGACTCGAACGCAAGCGCCTTCTCGACGGGAACGTCGTCGTAATACCCCTTGGACACCGTGTACAGCGTGACCGCCATCTCGTTCACCTGCAGCGGCTCGTATTGCGGCTGCTTCATGAGCTCGGTGACGAGGCGGCCGCGGTCCAGTTGCTTGCGCGTCGCTTCGTCGAGATCCGAGGCGAACTGAGCGAACGCCGCGAGCTCGCGATATTGCGCGAGCGCGAGGCGCACGCCGCCACCCAGTTTCTTGATGATCTTCGTCTGCGCGTCGCCACCGACCCGCGACACCGAGATGCCGGCGTTGATCGCGGGCCGCACGCCGGCGTTGAAGAGGTCGGTCTCGAGGAAGATCTGGCCGTCGGTGATCGAGATCACGTTGGTCGGCACGAAGGCGGTGACGTCGCCGGCCTGCGTCTCGATGATCGGCAGCGCGGTCAGCGAGCCCGTCTTGCCCTTGACCTTGCCGTTGGTGAACTTCTCGACGTATTCCTCGCTGACGCGCGCCGCGCGCTCGAGGAGGCGCGAGTGCAGGTAGAAGACATCGCCCGGATAGGCTTCGCGGCCCGGCGGGCGGCGCAAGAGCAGCGACACCTGGCGATAGGCCCACGCCTGTTTGGTCAGGTCGTCGTAGATGATGAGCGCATCCTGGCCGCGGTCGCGGAAGTACTCGCCCATCGTGCAGCCCGAGTAGGGCGCGATGTACTGCATCGCCGCGGATTCCGAGGCCATCGCCGCGACGACGATCGTGTAGTCCATCGCGCCGTATTCCTCGAGCTTCCTGATCACGTTCTTGATCGTCGACGCCTTCTGCCCGATCGCGACATAGACGCAGATCAGGTCCTTGCCCTTCTGGTTGATGATCGTGTCGATCGCCACCGCCG
>JBDTLY010000169.1:0-6973 GCA_039934535.1 Casimicrobiaceae bacterium
CCCAGCCGCGAGCTGCGGGCACAGCATCCGGGGCTCGTCGTCGCGCGCGTGCCGGAGCGCGTGCTCGCCACGCTGCCAGGAACAACTCCCGGCATCTGGCTGATCGATCCGCTGGGCAACCTCGTGCTTTACTATCCGGCAGACCCCGACATCAAGGGCCTCGCGAAGGATCTGACGCGGCTCCTTCGGGCGTCGCGGATAGGCTAGGTCCTACCCTATCGGTGATGGTAAAATTATCTGCTCGTCTGCGCACTTGCGCGCGCGACCGCCAAGCCTCCCCATGAACACGCTCGCCCTGTCCGAAAGCCGGTTCCGGCAATTCCTCGCGCTGACCAAGCCGCGCGTGGTGTCGCTGATCGTCTTCGTCGCGATGATCGGGATGTTCCTCGCGGTGCCCGGCCTCCCGCCGGTCGCGCCCGTCGTGTTCGGCACTCTCGGCATCGCGCTTGTCGCGGGCGCCGCGGCGGCGATCAACTGCCTCGTCGAGCAGAAGATCGACGCGCTGATGGCGCGCACGCGCCGCCGGCCGCTGCCCGCGGGAGAGCTCTCATCGCTGTCGACGCTGGTGTTCGCATCGCTCGTCGGCGGCATCGGCCTGTTCGTCCTTTACCGCTTCGTGAATCCGCTGACGATGTGGCTCACGCTCGCAACGTTCGTCGGCTATGCGATCGTCTACACCGTGCTGCTGAAACCCGCGACGCCGCAGAACATCGTGATCGGCGGCGCGTCCGGCGCGATGCCGCCCGTGCTGGGCTGGGCGGCGGTCACCAACGACGTCGCGCCCGAGGCGCTGCTGCTCTTCCTCATCATCTTCGTCTGGACGCCGCCGCACTTCTGGTCGCTCGCGCTGTATCGCGCGCAGGACTACGCGAAGGCGGGGCTGCCGATGCTGCCGGTGACGCACGGGCGCCGTTACACGCAGCTCATGATCGTGCTCTATACGGTCGCGCTGATCGCGGTCACGCTGCTGCCGTACGCGGTGCGCATGAGCGGACTCGTCTACCTTGCCGGCGCTGTTGCACTGGGCGGGCTCTTCCTGCTCTACGCCGTGCAGCTCTACCGCGACTACAGCGTCGAGCTCGCGCGCGCGACGTTCAAGTACTCGGTGTGGTACCTGGCGGCGCTGTTCTCGGTACTGCTCGTCGACCACTACCTGCAGTGATGCGCGGGCTGGCCCGCGCAATCGTTTTGCTGCTGGCCGCGCTGGCCGCCGTCGCCTGCGGACCCGAGGCGCCGAAGTTCATGGCATCCGACGTCACGGGCACGTCGTTCGGCCACGATTTCAGGCTCATCGACCACAACGGCACGCCGCGCACGCTCGCCGACTACCGCGGCAAGGCCGTCGTCGTGTTCTTCGGTTATACGCAATGCCCCGATTTCTGCCCGACCACGCTCGCGGAGCTGGCGGAGGCGATGAAGCGGCTCGGCGCCGACGCCGAGCGCGTGCAGGTGCTGTTCGTCACCGTCGATCCGGAGCGCGACACGCCGGCCTTGCTCAAGAATTACGTTCCGGCGTTCGACCCGCGGTTCGTGGGACTGTACGGCGACGCCGACGCGACGGCGCGCACGGCGAAGGAATTCAAGGTCATCTACCAGAAGCGTCCGGGGCAGACGCCCGGCACTTACACGATGGACCATTCGGCCGGGACGTTCATCTTCGACCCGAACGGCAAGCTGCGGGTTTACGTCGGCTACGGGCAGGGCGCCGATGTGTTCGCGCACGACATCAAGGAGCTGCTGCGGACTGCAAAGTCCTGACGCATCGCGGAGACGGATCATCGTTTCCGGGGGCAGCGCCGCTCCGAAGGCAGAGGTAACGACCGTGCGACTCTGGGGCGTGGCGATGGTGCGCAACGAGGCGGACGTCATCGAGGCCTTCGTCCGTCACAATCTCGGCATCCTCGACGGCCTCGCGATCGTCGACCACGGGTCGTGCGACGGGACGGCGGAGATCCTGTCGGAGCTGCAGCGCGAGGGCCTGCCGTTGCGTGTCAGCCGGGATGACGAACCCGCATTCCTGCAATCGTTGCGCATTACCGAGACCGCGAGGGAGACGCTGCGTGACCAGGGCGCGGACTTCGTGTTCGCTCTCGACGCCGACGAATTCCTGCGGGTGCCAAGCCGCGAGCGGCTCGAGCGGGCGCTGCTCGACGTTCCGCGCGGGATGCACGCCATCGCGCACTGGCTGACCTACGTTCCCGATTCGTTCGAGGACGGCGCGCCATTCGGTCCCGGGCACGTCAGGCGGCGGCTCAAGGAGGAGCGCCGGCCCCCGGCGTATCACAAGGTGATCACCGGCCGCGGTTTGCTCGAACGGCCGGACGACCGCGTGACCGAAGGCAATCATCAGGTGCGATCGCCAGACGAAAGCGTGGCGCGGCCTCATGCGCGCGTGCAGCGGGACATCCTGTTCATCGCCCATGTTCCGGTGAGGAGCCGGAGCCAGCTCGAGAGCAAGGTGATCATCGGCTATCTTGCCTATCTTGCGCGATCGTCGGGTGACGAGGAGCTGGGCTTCCATTGGCGCGACCTGTACGAGGACTTGCGTGCCGGCCAGCAGCTCGACCGGCAGAGGTTGCTGGAGATCGCGTGCAACTACGGGCTTGTGCGCGGCGAATGGCGTCCGGTGTCCGCGATCGAGTTGACGGAAGACCCCGTGCCGCTCGAATTCGAGTTGCGCTACCAGTCGTCGGCAGTGCCCGATACCCTGCGCCGCCTGATGCGCTTCGCGGAGACCATTGCCGCGCGTCGGAAATCGCCATGACCGAAGACGTCCCGCCGGCGTTGCGCGGGCCGTCCGCTTCCATGAAGCGTGCCGAATTCATCGATCTCGAACGATATTGCGCGACACGGCCCGACGACCGCGCGGCCAGGCGTCGCCAGTTGCAGATCTTCATTGCACTTGGTCAGCCGGAGGACCTGCCGGGAGCGAGCCTCACCCTTGGCGCCGGAGGCGCCGCGCCGCGCATCGCCGTGTTGACACCCTATTTTCAGGAGTCCGTTGATCTGCTCGAACGATGCCACCGGAGCGTCCGGCAGCAGACCGTAGCCTGCGAGCACATCATGGTCGCCGACGGATTCCCGCGACCGGAGATCGACACCTGGCCGGTGCGCCATATCCGCCTTCCCACGCCAAGCCGGAACTTCGGTGACACTCCGCGGCGGATTGCGGGCGAAGCCGTCGTCAAGGACGACTTCGACGCGGCGGTCTATCTCGATGCCGACAACTGGATCCGGCCGCGGCACGTCGAATCCCTGTTCGCCTGCCATCTCGCGCACGGAACGCCGATCCGTCATTCGGCGCGCACGTTTCACCGCATCGACGGGACCCTGTTGCCGCTCCTGCGACGTGGCGACAACACGAGTCACGTCGACGGCAATTGTCTGCTCGTCGCATTCGAGGCGTTCGAACTGCTGGACAGCGCAACGACCTGGATCGACGCTGGGGATTCTCGGTCACCCTCCTGCTCGCACGTCTGCGCGAATCGCCCGCCTGACTCCGAAGGAAAGCGAACAACGCTAGCGACGCGTCGTTTCGATCAACTCGATCTTGTAGCCATCGGGGTCCGCGACAAACGCAATCACCGTTGTCCCGCCCTTGACCGGCCCCGCCTCGCGCGTGACCGTCCCGCCCTTCGCCTTCACCGCGACGCACGCTGCAGCCACGTCTTTCACGGCGATCGCGATGTGGCCGAATCCGGCGCCGAGGTCGTAGTGGTCGACGCCGTAGTTGTAGGTGAGCTCGAGGACTGCGCCTTTGCTCTCGTCACCGTAGCCGACGAACGCGAGCCTGTACTTCTGCTCGGGGCGGTCGGAGGTGCGCAGGAGCTCCATCCCCATCACGCCGGTGTAGAAATCGACCGACCGCTGGAGGTCGCCGACGCGGATCATCGTGTGCAGTATTTTCATTTCAGAACTCCACCAGTTCGAAGTCTTCCTTGCGCGCGCCGCACTCGGGGCACGTCCAGTTGGGCGGCACGTCCTCCCATTTCGTTCCCGGTGCGATGCCCTCGTCCGGGGCGCCGGCGGCTTCGTCGTAGATCCAGCCGCAGATCAGGCACATGTACTTTTTCATGAGGGGGCGGTTGTTGGAGTAAAATCGCTCAATTCTAGCAAGCTCCGCGCGTCTTGCGCGACCGTCGCGGCCGCTTATCTTTGGCGATCCCGCGCGCCGATTGTCCGATTGCGCGACATGCCTCCCGACAACGACAACGAATTCCCGCCGCTCGTGCTTACGTTCGCGGCATCTGACCCGTCCGGCGGGGCCGGGCTGCAGGCCGACATCCTCACGCTTGCGAGCATGGGCTGCCATCCGCTGTCCGTAGTGACCGCGATCACGGTGCAGGACACGCTCGGCGTCGAAGGGATCCAGGCGCTCGATGCCGAGTGGGTCGCCGACCAGGCGCGGTGCCTGCTCGAGGACATGCCGGTCGATGCGTTCAAGATCGGCGTGCTGGGCAGCGTCGAGATCATCGCCGCGATCGCGGAAATCGTCTCCGATTATCCCGACGTGCCGCTGATCCTCGATCCGGTGCTGGCTTCGGGCCGTGGCGACGAGTTCGCGACGGAGGACATGCTGCACGCGATGCGCGAGCTCCTGCTGCCGCAGACGACGATCCTCACGCCCAACACCATCGAGCTGCGCCGCCTCGCGGAAGTCGACGACGACGAGGAGGCTTCGCTTGCCGCGTGCGCCGCGAAGCTGATCGAGCTCGGCGCCGAGTACGTGCTGGTGACGGGCACGCACGAGCCCACGCCGCAAGTCGTCAACACGCTCTACGGCAAGGATGGCGTGGTGCGCTCCGATGCATGGGCTCGCCTGACCGGCAGCTATCACGGGTCGGGCTGCACGCTCGCCTCCGCGATCGCCGCGATGCTCGCCAACGGTCTCGAATTGCCCGAGGCCGTGCGCGAGGCGCAGGATTACACATGGCACGCGCTCAAGAAGGCCTATCGTCCGGGCATGGGCCAGTTCCTGCCCGACCGCTTGTTCTGGGCGCGCGAGGATTCGAACGCGCCCGCGGGCGAAACCGAATCGCCGCGCGCCGCGGATGCCGGCAGCACGCACTGACGATGCGCATGCACGTCGCCGCGTGCGCGCGCAGCGCATTGCGGGATTGTATGCGGTCACACCGGATCTCGCCGACACAGCGGACCTCGCGTCGCGCGTCGCGGCCGCGCTCGCCGGCGGCGCTGCAGTGATCCAGTACCGCAACAAGGCGGCCGACACCGCGTTGAGGCGCGCGCAGGCCATCGCGCTCGCGCGCGTGCAGGCGATCCGCGGAGGGCTCTACATCGTCAACGACGACGCGGTGCTTGCGGTCGAGGTCGGCGCCGACGGCGTCCATGTCGGCGAAGACGACGCGGCGATTGCTGCTGCGCGCGTCATTGTCGGGCCGGATCGAATCGTCGGCGCGTCCTGCTACAACGACCTGGGGCTTGCGCACGCCGCCGTCGCCGCCGGCGCGGATTACGTCGCGTTTGGCAGCTTCTTCCCGTCGGCCGTCAAGCCGGACGCGCGCCGCGCGGAAGTCGACATGCTTGGGCCGGCGCGCACGTTGGGTGTGCCGGTCGTCGCGATCGGCGGCATCACCGCCGCCAACGCGCCAGTGCTGATCCGTGCCGGGGCAGATGCGGTCGCAGTCATTACCGCCGTGTTCGACGCGCCCGATGTCGAGGCGGCGGCCCGCGCGATCGCCAACGCGTTTCCCTCGATTCCATTTTCCAACAACCCGATGCACGCCCCATGAGCCTGCCGGGCCGCCCCAAAGGCGAATACCGAAGCGCGTAGCGCGAAGGTGATCCAATGAGCCGCAACGACGAACTCTTTCTCCGCGCCCAGCGCACCATTCCCGCCGGCGTCAATTCACCGGTCCGCGCCTTCCGTTCCGTCGGCGGCACGCCGCGTTTCTTCGAGCGCGGGCAGGGCGCGTACCTGTGGGATGTCGACGGCAAGCGCTATATCGACTACGTCGGCTCGTGGGGGCCAGCGATTCTCGGCCACGCGCATCCCGCGGTCGTGAAAGCCGTCGTCGACATCGCGCCGAAGGGCCTGTCGTTCGGCGCGCCGACGGAAATCGAGGTCGAGATGGCCGAGACGCTGTGCCGCCTGCTGCCGTCGATCGAGATGGTGCGGCTCGTGTCGTCCGGCACCGAGGCGACGATGTCGGCGCTGCGGCTCGCGCGCGGCTTCACCGGCCGCAGCAAGATCGTCAAATTCGAGGGCTGCTATCACGGCCACGGCGACAGCCTGCTGGTGAAGGCCGGCTCCGGCGCGCTAACCTTCGGGCAGCCATCGTCCGCCGGCGTGCCGCCCGCGATCGCCAACGAAACGGTCGTGCTGCCGTACAACGATCTCGCGGCGGTCGAGGCCGCCTTCGTGGCAGGCGGCGGCGATATCGCGTGCATCATCGTCGAGCCGATCGTCGGCAACATGAACCTGATCATGCCGCGAGCAGGGTTCCTGCAGGGCTTGCGCGCGGTGTGCGACAAGTACGGCGCGGTGCTGATTTTTGATGAGGTCATGACGGGCTTCCGCGTGCATCCGCGCGGCGTGCAGGGCCTCTTCAGCGTGACGCCGGACCTGACCACGCTCGGCAAGGTGATCGGCGGGGGCATGCCGGTCGGCGCGTTCGGCGGCAAGCGCGCAATCATGGAAAAAATTGCGCCCCTCGGTCCCGTTTATCAGGCGGGGACGCTGTCGGGCAACCCGGTCGCGGTGGCCGCCGGGCTCGCAACGCTGAAGGAAATTGAGGCGCCGGGCTTCTACGACCGGTTGGCGGTCACGACCAAATCACTGACGGATGGCCTCGCCGCCGCCGCGAAACGCGCCGGCGTTTCGTTCGCCGCGCAGTCGGTCGGCGGGATGTTCGGGATCTATTTCGCCGATGCCGTGCCGGACACCTACGACACGGTGATGGCGGGTGACAAGGCGCGCTTCAACAAATTCTTCCACGCCATGCTCGATGCGGGG
>JBDTLY010000170.1:0-6965 GCA_039934535.1 Casimicrobiaceae bacterium
TCGATCGCGAGCGACGGCACGACGCCGCGGAAGTAACCCGATCCCAGGTCGGCGCCGACCCAGCGCAACGCGAATGACGCCAGCGCGAACCCGCCGAGTATGCCGAGCGCGCTTCCCGCAGCCCCGATCGCCGCGCCTTCAGCGGCGATCAGCCACGTAAGACGCCCGCGGTTGACGCCGAGCACGCGCAGCAGCGCGAACTGCGCGCGCCGGCGCACGACCGAGAGCGCCTGCGTCGAGAAGACGAGCAGCCCGCCGGTGAACAGCGCGACCAGAGAGAGCACGTTGAGATTGACGCGATACGACCGCGTAAGGTCCGCGCTCGCGGCGAGCGTGGTCTCTGGCGTCACGGCAGCGACCCCCGGGGGCAGGACATTCCGCAACCCTTCGGCAAAGGCGGCAACATCGACGCCCGGCGCGAGGCGCAGGTCGATTCGCGTGACGCGGCCGACGCGGCCGAATATCGATTGCGCGCCCGCGATGTCCATGACCGCGACGTGCTGCGCGGCCGCGCCGCCCAGCGAGCCCGCGACGCGCAGCGGCACCTCGATAAGTCCGACCTGCACGAGAACGAAGTCGCCGGGTTGAACCGCGAGCCAGCGCATCGCGGCGGCGCTGAGGAAGAGCGCATCCGGGCGCAACGCGTCCAGCCGGTCCGCCGTCGACGCGACCAGCCCCGGCTGGATGAAGCCGGCGCGAAACGCATCGAGGCCGACGATCCGCAGCGACTCGCCGCGCCCGGCGAGCTTGGCCTCGACTTCGACAACGGGACTCGCGACCGCCAGGCCCGGCATTCGCGCGAGCACCGGGTACAACGCCTCGTCGAAGCCGGATCGCGGCCCGCGAACCTCGATGTCGGCGTCACCGGACAGCGCGTGCACGCTCTGCCCAAGCTCGTTCATCGCCGTCTCGTTGACGAGCTGCACCGCATAGCCCAGCGCGACGCCCAGCGCGATCGCGAATGCCGCGAGCAGCGTGCGCATGCGGTTCTGCGCCAGCGCGCCGCGAAACACGGCGCCCGCGGCGGAAACGCCCATGCGCGTCGATGCGGCGTGCGCGGACACGTCAATCGCGCGCGATTTCGCGCAACCCGTCGCGCGCGAGCATGAAGACCCGGTCGGCGAACGCCGCCGCGGCGCGCGAGTGCGTGACGAGGATCCCCGCCGCGCCGCGTGCCTTCACCTCGTCGCGCAGCAGCGCAAGCACCTGGACAGCGCTGTCGGGGTCGAGGTTGCCGGTCGGTTCGTCCGCCAGCACGAGGCGCGGGCCGTGCACGAGCGCGCGCGCGATCGCGACACGTTGCAGCTCGCCGCCGGACAATTCGCGCGGCATGCTCGCCGCGCGATCGCCGAGGCCGACCGCCGAAAGCATGCCGGCGACCCTTTCCGCCGCCGTGGCGCCGGCCGTGCCCACGAGCGACAGCGGCAACGCGACGTTCTGCGCGACGGTCAGGTACGGCAGCACATGGAACGCCTGGAAGACGAAGCCCATCCGGGCGCGGCGCAGCTCGGTCAGCGCGTCGTCGTCGAGGGTGGAGAGCGCAACGCCGTCCACCGCGATCGTGCCGGCGTCGGCGCGGTCCAGACCGGCGATGATGTTGAGCAGCGTGGACTTGCCGACACCCGATTCGCCCATCACCGCGACAAAATCACCGGGCGCGAGATCGAAGTCGACGTCGCGGAAAACCGCGCGCGGGCGCGGCCCCGCGAAGGACTTGGTCAGGCCGCGGATCGACAGCATTCCCCCGAGGGTAAACGTTTCCCGGCGACCTTGCACAATTCCGAGCAATTACAGGGCCTTCTGAAGGAGCCACGCGGGCTGTCGCCTGCCGCCGGGCGCCGCGCGTTGCCCTCTTCTCGCGCTGGTACGGTCCTTGCGTCAGGCATCCCAGGACGGCGGAATCGCGCCGCGCGGCATGGAGCCAAGTCATGGGAATGGCGATCGACAACATGAGCAGCAGTGTTGCATCCGGCACTTTTGTCGCGGAGGTCGAGGAGTTTCGCCAGACGATCGGCGATCCGGCGATCGACGTCGACGCCAAGCGGCGCGCCTACGACACGATCCTGCGTCACGCGACCCTGCTCGATCCGCACGAGGCGGGCTTCTGGCGCGCAGGCGTTGCGCTGAAAGGTGCGCTGTGCGCCTGGCTCGATTACGGGCTACCGACGCAACATTGACACGCCGACGCCGCGCGTCGCCCGCCCGCTCGACTACCGCTTGGGAAGTCGCGCCGTCCCCGCGTGGATGTCCGCGACGATCAGCTCGCGGAGCTCGGCCGTGACCGTTGGCGTGGCGCCGAACCATTTCCGGAATCCGTATCCCGCCTGCTGCAGCAGCATCCCGAGGCCGTCGACGATTCGATGTCCCCGCGCGGCGGCCTCCGTCAGCAGCGCCGTTTCGAGGGGCACGTAGACCGCGTCGCAGACTACGGCGGTCGCCTTGAGCGGGCCAAGGTCGATCGCAAGCGGCGGCTCGTGCACCATGCCGAGCGACGTGCAGTTCGCAAGGACATCGGCGGCAGCCAGCAGTTGCGGCAATTCCGCCATCCCGTGCGCCGAAATGCCGTGCCCCAGGCTCGACGCAAGCTCGCGCGCGCGCGCCTCGGTCCGATTCACGACTGCTACCGCGACCCCGCGCATGGCGAGCCCGAAGGCCGCGGCGTGCGCCGCGCCCCCGGCCCCGAGCACAACTGCGCGGGCATTCGCGACATCCCACCCCGGCGCGACCTGGTCGAGGTTCGCGATGAAGCCGTGGACGTCCGAATTGCCGCCGCAGAGCACGTCCCCTTCGTACCAGATGGTGTTTACCGCGCCGACCGCTTCCGCCGCCGGGTCGCGCCGCTCGACCAGCCGATATGCCACCTGCTTGTGTGGCACGGTGACGTTGGCGCCGACGTAGCCGTTTGCGCGCAAATGCGTGAGGAAATCCGGGAACGCATCCGGCGGCACATCCATCTTTTCGTAGGCGCCGGCGATGCCGAGCTCGGCGAGCCAGTGGCCGTGGATAAGCGGCGAACGCGAGTGGGCGATCGGATGGCCGATGACGCAGGCGCGGGGGACGTTGGCAGCACTCACGACGCCGCTTTCACTGCGTCCGGTACCGCGCCGTGCTCGAGTCGCCGGCGCATCAGCATATAGCAAGCGACGAACCCCGAGACGGACGCCGCGACGTGCTTCAACGTGTGGCCGCTGACGGCATTGCCGATAGACGAGTACACCTCTTCGTCGAACGTTTCGAGGAGCTTGCTCAGCGCATACCAGCCGAAAATCCAGTAGAGATCGTTGCTGCGGGTGTAGCGCGACGGCTCGAAAATCGCGAGCCAGAGCATGAGGACCATCGCGTAGCCTTGGAGTATGGCGTACGGCAGCACGTTGCCGGCGCCGGCGCGCTCCGTCGCGCGCCAATAGACGACGGACGCGACGCCGCACACCATCAGCGGGAGCAAAACCACAAGCCCCCCTCGCACGCTGATCCGGTCCGCAACCTGGCTCGAAATGAGGCCGGCGAATCCGATGGTCATCGGCAGCCGGTCCCAGAACAGCCGATCGTTATCGGGCGCGAGGTGGTAGTACGAGGAGCCGAACGCCGTAAGAAGGATGGCGGCGAAAAACACGGCCCACGGCCACTTCTCGTTCGCGAACTCGAAATGCGCGCGGCCGCCGAACGTGATGAGGAGCCCCGCGAGCCCCGCGACCAGAAGCCGGTGTTCGAAACGACATTGAGAAAATTGTCGATCCCGAATGCGCCCCGATGGTCGGCGAAGTCGTGATAGTCGAGCGGTTGCGTAATCGCCGGCGCAAGAAACGCCACCACAAGGCACAGCAGCGTGAATGCCGCCAGCCAGCGGGTGCGGTTGGCCACCGCGCCGTTGCCTTCCAGTGCCTCGTATGCCGTCAGCGCAGCAGTTCGATGCCGTTCGAGTTCACGCGCACTCGGTCGCCGATCTGCAAGCCCGGCTGCGACGTCTGTTGCACGGTTCCATAGCTGCCGTCGTCGTAGCGGATGCCGATGACCCACACCAGCGTCTGGTCGCGGCTCGCGAGCTCGTTGCCGACGAAGCCCCCGCCGACCGCGCCGACGGCTATTGCAACCGTGCGCCCCGTGCCGCCACCGATGAGGCTGCCCAGTCCGCCGCCGATGAGCGCGCCGCCGATGGCGCCGACCGCGTTCGGCACGTTCTGCACCGTCTGCGTCTGGATCGATTCCACGCGGCCGATGCGGCCCATCGTCGGTTCGCTTACCTGATAGGCCGGCGGCGTGTTGCAGCCGGCAAGAAAAAACACCGCCATCGCGGCCATTGCGGCGACGCCGCGCCGCCATCTGATCATATTCATCGTCATTCTCCGTGGAGGCTCGTCACTCGGGGATCGAATAAAGGAGGTACATCGCGGCCAGAAGGCCCGTCGGGCGGCCGAGCGAGCCCAGCCATTGCGCGAAGATGGTCTCGATCTCGCCGCCCAGGTACACCTGCGTCAGCGCGCGGTTCACTTCCAGGCGCAGCGCCGAGTCGCCGCGCGGCATCGCCATCGCATACGGCTCGTAGGACAGCTCCTCGTTCAGCATCACGAGCTTCGCCGGGTCCTTAACCTTGAGGGCAAGGCCGACGATCTTGATCTTGTCGCCGGCATAGGCGTCCACCCCGCCCGACTCCAGCATCGCGACGCCCTGGTCGCCCGTGTCGACCTGGATCACCGTTGCGTTCACGAGCCGGCGCTGCAGCGTGGTCCGAAGCCGCGTTTCCGTGGTCGTCCCCTTGAGCACGGCGATCTTCTTGCCGCCCATGTCGGTCAGCTTGTTGATCGTCGAATCGGTGCGCACAATGAATCCGCCGGCGTCGATGAAGGTCAAGCCGGAAAAGTCGACGTTGGCGAGCCGGCCCAGCGTCTGCGTGGTGTTCGCGCACTCGAGATCGGCCTTGCCCGAAGCGACCATCTGCAGCCGATCCGGCGTGGACCCCGCGATCCAGTTCACCTTGAGGTTCGGCTCGCCCACCGCGCGGCCGATTTGCGCGATCACGCGCTTGCAGATGTCGATCGAATAGCCCGCCGGCTCCTTGCCGGGCTCGGCGAACGAGAACGGCAGCGAATCCGGCGAATAGGCGACGTTGATCGCCTTCGCCGCCTTGATCTTGCCCAGCGTATTCGGGCCTTGCTGAGCCATTGCACCGGTCGCCAGCAGGCTCGCGGCGACGAACAGACTGACCAGTAAGCGATTCACGATTCGAACCTCGGAGAGTTGGGAGTGGGACTTCGCGGTGGCTGCCGCCGCGGCCGGCCGTAACGCCGGGGGGGTGCGCGGCACGAAGTCGGAGCGGCATTTTACCGGAGATGCCTTTCCTGTTCCAATCAGCCTGTCGCCACCGGTTGGCAGTTCTGTCCATCTGGGCGCACAATTATGGGTTCGACCGGCGCCTTTCGGCGCCTGCCGCAATTCCCGGTGGATCGAAAGCCATGCGCAAGCAGATGAATGATGCGAACAAGAGCGCGCCCTGGCGCATTGCGGTTATTGCGATCGCTGCCGTCGCCCTCGCGGCCGGTTGCGCGGAGCAGCCGAAGAAGGAAGCCGTGACCGCGGCGCCGCCCCCCGCCGCACCCGCGGCCCCCGTTGCTCCGCAGCGCCCCCCGGAGCCGGAGCTTTCACCGGCGCAGGCGAAGACGCAGTCGCAGCAACTCGCCCTGCAGGCGGTTGACCAGCTGCAGAACGGCGACGAAGCGGCCGCCCGCCAGACGCTCGGCAAGGCGCTTTCGCTCGACCCCGCCAATGACATCGCGAAAAAGATGAACGACCAGATCGGCGCCGACGCGCAGAAGGAGCTCGGCGCGACGTTTTTCCGCTACACCGTGCAAAGGGACGATTCGCTGTCCAAGCTCGCGGCGCAATACATGGGTGACCGATTTCGTTTCTACATCCTCGCCAAGTACAACGACATCGCGAACCCCAGCCGCCTCGCGGCCGGACAGGTGATCAAGATTCCGGGACGCGCGCCGCCGCCCGGCGCCGCGCCCGCCGCTGCCGCGCCTGTCGGCGACACGCCAACCAAGCCGGCTGAGGCCGCGGCGCCGGCCGGCGGCGATCTGCGCTTGCTGATGCAAAAGGGCCGCCAGCAGCAGGCGGCCAGCAACCTCGAAGGCGCCTACGCCACGTTCAGCGAGGCAGCGTCACGCTTCCCCGGCAACAGGGACGCCACCCTGCAGCGCGATGCGGCAAAGGCGGCGCTCATCAGGACCCTGGATCGCGAAGGCACGCAGGCGTTCCAGCGGCAGAACCTTGATCTTTCGATCGCGAAGTGGGATCGCATCCTCGAGCTCGATCCTTCCAACCAGAAGGCGAATCTCGAACGCGAGCGTTCGCTGGACCTCAAGCAGAAGATGAGCGAGAAATTCGGTGCGCCGAAATAGGCTATTGCCTTTCCTGCTCGATTCGCTTGAGCTTTTCCTGTGCGAGCCGCGCCTCGGCTAGCTTCGCCGTCGCCTTCGGATTCTGCGGATCGTAGCGCAGGCTCGTTTCCCATAGCTTGATCGCCGCGGCCGTGTCGGTCCGGTACGCCTGCATCCCCTTGTCGTAGTACTCGCCGGACAGCGTCCGCCGCACCCTTTGCGCCTGCGCGGACCACTCGGGAGAAGGCTTTCCGCGCAAGGCGACCGCCTGCTCGTAGAGCATGAGGGCCTGCTCGCGGGCGCCCTTGTTCTCGGCGTCGCGACCGCGGTCGTATACGGTGGCCGCGATCCGCTGGCGCGCACCCAGGTTGTTCGGGTTGGCGTCGACGAACGCGCGCAATTCCTTCAACCCCCCTTCGACATCGCCTGCCTTGAACATCTCGATGCGCTGGTCGATGTCGTACGATTCGCTCGCGTCCGTAGCCGCACCGGATCCCGGCGCAGCGCGCGCGGTCGGGGCACTCGCGGCTTGAGCGACGCGCGCCGCGCGGCTGCCCTGGATGCGGGATAGTTTCTGCCGGTCGATGT
>JBDTLY010000171.1:0-6963 GCA_039934535.1 Casimicrobiaceae bacterium
TGTCGCCACCGAGCTGTTCCTGAGCCAGGGCTACGGCGCGACGAGCATCGAGGAAATCGCGCGGCGCGCGCGCGTCTCGAAGCGCACGTTCTATCACCGCTTCGACGACAAGCCCGCGGTTTTCGGCGCCGTCGTCCATCGCATCATCGACGGCCTGCGCCCGCCCGCCCATGTCCCGCTGCTGGACGGCGTCAATGTCGAGGACATCCTCCGCGGATTGGCGGGGCTCATCCTGCGCGCAGCGCTGTCCCCGCACGCGATCGCTCTGCATCGCCTGATCGTCGCGGAATCGGCGCGCTTCCCGGATCTGGCGGCGGTGGTCGCGATGCAGGGCGCGACCGCGGAAGCGATCAACCTCATCGCGGGACTGCTCGAACGCGAGACGCGCGCCGGCAATCTCGCGGCGATCTACCCGGTCTTCGCCGCGCAGCAATTCATGCACATGATCATCGCGATCCCGCAGCGGCGCGCGATCGGGTTGGGGCCGTCGATGACCCCCGCCGAGATCGACGATTGGGCGCGCGACGTGGTCGACCTGTTCCTGAACGGCTGCCGTCCCCGAAAACGAAACGCGCGTTAACCGGGGCCCGCCGCCACTTCGTCCGTCCACACCTTGAAACCTTTCAGCGTGTTCGGACCGAACGTCGTGCTGATGGCCACGTCGGCGGCGTCGCGCCCCCGCGCCATCAGAACGCGGCCGATGCGCGGCACGTTGTTCCGGGCGTCGAACGTGTACCAGCGCCCGTCGAGCCAGGCCTCGAACCAGCCGGCGAAGTCCATCGGACCATACGGCGGCGGAATGCCGATGTCGCCGAGGTAGCCCGTGCAGTAGCGCGCCGGAATGTTCATGCAGCGGCAGAAGGCGACGGCGAGGTGTGCGTAGTCGCGGCAGACGCCCTTTCGCTCTTCGTACGCCTCCCACGCCGTTTTCGTCGGGCGCGCATGCTGGTAGCCGAACTCGATGTGGCGGTGGACGAAGTCACAGATCGCCTGGACGCGGCCCCAGCCGGTCGGGGCATTGCCGAACAGTTGCCACGCGATCGGCAGCAGGCGCTCCGTGTCGCAGTACCGGCTGCCGAGGAGAAAAATCAGCGTTTCCTCCGGCAGGTATTCGACCGGCGACTGCTTCGCCTCGGGAGCGACGATATCCGGCAATCCGCTGTCATTGATCAGAGCGTCGGTTGTGATGCGCGTCTCTCCGGCCGGGGCGACGATGCGGCTGCACCAGTTGCCGAACGAATCGCGATACGGGCTGATCGGAATCGACGGGGCCGTCACCAGGTGATCCGGCCGGACGATATCCGACACCCGCGTGTAGTGGACGTTCAGCATCAGGATCATCGGCGTCGGCTGCGGACACTCGTAGACCAATTCACAACCGACGCGAATCTGCATGACGTTCCCTATTCTGAAATGAGCGCGGCGCGCAGCGATTCGACGATCGCCGCGCGCAGCACCTTGAAGCGGCGTGCCGCGCCAAAAGCATGCGCCTGGTTGACCTCGATCTCGACGCCGACGTAATCCGCGGGCCGGAACCGACCGCGGAGATACGGCATGAAGCCGTCGTCGCTGCCCGCGTAGGGATAGTTGCGACGGACCCTTGCCCACGGAAGCGCATCCGCGAGCGTCGCCTTCCACCGTGCGGACAGCTGCAGTTCGCCCGGGCGCGCGGGATCGTACAACAGGCCGACATCGGCGGTGCGGACCTTGCCATTCAACTCGGGCGTGAAGCTGTGCGACGAGACATGGATCACGCGCCGGCCGCGGGCGATCGCCTTGCGGATCAGGCCTTCGGTTTCCGTGCGGTAGGGACGATAGTGGTTGCGCAGGATCGAATCCCGCTCGGCCGGCGGAAGCGTGCGGATGGCCTCGCCATGCAAACGCGGGTGGCCGATGGAGCGATTCAGGTCGACGACGAGGCGCGTGGTCGTGGCCGCGACAAGAGGTGCCTTGAATGCCGCGGCGAGCTCTTTGGCCATGAGGAGCGCGCCGATGTCGTAGCCGCGGTGCGTCAGCAGGGTTTTCCGTTGCCGGACGAACAGGCGCCGATAGCGCGACGGGACGCGATTGCCACCGTGCTCGCAGGTCACGACGAGAAAGTCACGCAAGCCGGTGACCGCGCGCGTCTACCATTGCAGCGCCGGCAGTTGCCGGAAGACCGCTCGCGTGCCTTCGCTCCATTCCTTGCTGAGCGAGGCGAAGTACGGGTCGCCCTGGTCGAACCGCCGGCGCATCGTGACCGCGAAGGTGTCCCGCTGGTAGCAGAGAACGTCGATCGGCATGCCGACCGAAAGATTGCTGCGCATCGTCGAATCGAACGACACCAGCACGCATTTCGTCGCCTCCGTGAGGTTGGTGGACGACGTGATCACGCGGTCGATGATGGGCTTGCCGTATTTCGTTTCACCCGTCTGCAGGTACGTCGTGTCGGGCCCGGCCTCGATGAAATTGCCTTCGGCATAGATCCGGAACAGCCGGCCCGGCTCGCCGTTCACTTGTCCGCCGACGATGAACGACGCGTTGAAGCCGACATCGCTCTGCTCGAGGTAGGAGCCGTCGCGGCGCTCGATGTCACGCATGGCGTCAGCCACGAGGGCCGCGACGTCGAACATCGTGCGCGCGCTCCACAGGTTCGGCGTCGCGTCGCCGTCCTCCATGCGCTGCTTCAGCACGCTGACCACGGCTTGCGTCCCGGCCAGGTTGCCTGAGCTCAACAGAACGATGACCCGGTCGCCCGCGCGCTCGAAGACCGTCATCTTGCAGAACTTCGCGAAATTGTCGACGCCGGCGTGCGTGCGGGAGTCGGAGGCGAAGATGATTCCGTCGTTCAGCAGTATGCCAACGCAATAAGTCATGCCCTCAATGCCGCGATCGAAGCGAAATTGCCTGGCATCATTGTCCCACACCGACAAGCGGCGCATCAATCCGGCGTCCGGAAGAAACCGGGACGCGCACGGTCTTGTTGCGCGGAATGTCCGACAGCAGGCGATCGAATTCCGTTTTGACCGCCGCGTAACACTCGCAGGATGTCCTCTCCAGGCCGGCACGTCCGAGCACCGCGATATGGCCGCGGCGATAGCGGATGAATCCGGCGCGCTGCAGGTTGCCGGCGGCCTCGGTGATTCCTTCGCGGCGCACGCCGAGCATGCGGGCAACGAGTTCCTGCGTCATGACGAGCTCGCCCGACGGGATCCGGTCGAGGGTCATCAGCAGCCAGCGGCAGAGCTGCTGCTCGACCGAGTGGTGCCGGTTGCACACCGCGGTCTGCGTCATCTGCGTGATCAAGGCCTGGGTGTAGCGCAGCAGCAGGTGGAGGACCGGGCCGGCACGATCGAATTCCTGCTTCAGCAAGCGGCGTTCGATCCGGTAGGCATGCCCCGCGGTCTGCACGACGGCCGAGCTCGGCGTGGTGTCGCCGCCCATGAACAGCGAAATGCCGACCACGCCCTCGTTGCCCACGCCCGCGATTTCCGCTGACGCGCCGGATTCGAGGACGTAGTGCAGCGACACGATGGCGGTCGTCGGGAAATAGGCGTGCTGCAGCTGTCCGCCGGGCTCGTAGAGGATTTCGCCGAGCGCCAGGGGAACGAGTTCCAGGCGCGGGGCCAGGCGCTCGAATTCCACGGCCGGCAGGGCGGCCAGCAGGTGGTTCTGGTTCGGGCTGTGGGAAGGAGACATCGCGTTAACGGGCCCTAGTGCTTCGCCGCGAGTTCGACGCCGATGCCGCGATACCCGATGAAGCGGCAGGATTCGTTGAACATCGGCTCCCCGCTCACCTGATAGCGTTGCTTTGAGCCGTCGGGATTGACGCGGTTGAAGACGAAATCCAGGAAGGGCTGCCGTGCCGCGATGGTTGCCAGCAGCGCTTCGCGCTCCGCTTCGTTCCAGCCGGCCATGCGAGTGCCGGTGGCATCTCCCGCCAGCGCGTCGACCCGCATCCCGAGCATTTCCAGCACCGGTCCTGACACCTTCGTGAAGTTGGCGTTCTCGTCCTGCTCCCAGTACCAGTCCGAGGCGAGCTCCGTCAGGCTGCGATAACGGGCTTCGCTTTCGCGCAGCTCCGCGGTGCGTTCCTGCACCGTTTGCTCCAGCTCCGTGTTGTAGTTTTCGAGTTTCTTGTAAAGGAGCCGCACCTCGAGCATGTTGCGGATGCGCGTCTTGACCTCGACCAGGTCGAACGGCTTGCTGATGAAGTCCCTTGCGCCGGATTGCAGCGCGCGCAGCTTGTGGCCGGGTTGGGCCGTGATTACCAGGACGGGCAGGTAGCCGTCGCGGTCATTCGTCTTGAGCGCTTCGATGACCTGGAAGCCGTCCATCTCCGGCATCTGCAGGTCGAGCAGGATGAGGTCGTAGCGATTCTTGCGATGGAGCGCGCAGACTTCCTGCGGCTTCATCGTCGACGCGACGCGGGTGTAGCCGGCATCGTGCAACATCTGCTGGAGGAGGCTCACGTTCACCTCCTGGTCGTCGACGATCAGGATGCTGGCGCCGAGAATGTCGGGTTCGGAAACTCTCATGCGTCCTCCATTTCGGCGGCGCCGCCGGATGCCGTTTCCGTAAAGGCCAATGCAAGGTCCAGCGCATCCATGAACTCGTTCACCTTGATGGGCTTGGTGAGGTAGTTCAAGAATCCGGCCTCGAGGCCCTTTGCGATATCGCGCGGCACCGCATTGGCGGAAAGCGCGATGATCGGGATATGCGCCGTCGACGGATCGGCATGCAGGATTCGCAGCGCCTCGATCCCGCTGATGCCGGGTAGGTTGATGTCCATCAGGATCACGTCCGGCTGGTAGGCGCGCGCGAACTCGATGCCGAGATTGCCGTCGGCCGCGCCGAGCATGCGCAAGTCCGGGCGACGCGCGATGAGCTGCTCGACAAGCTCCAGGTTCGCCGGATTGTCTTCCACGTAGAGGAGCGTGCGCTGCGCCGCGCCGTCCGCCAATCGCGGCCCCGCCCTCGCCGCGCGCTCCGCTTCAAGGACCGCAAACGTCGGTGCAGTCGTCAGGCCCAGTTCGATCCAGAACACGCTGCCTGACCCGACGGTGCTTTCCGCGCCGATCGTGCCGCCCATGAGCTCGACCAGCCGCTTGGTCATGACGAGGCCGATGCCGGTGCCTTCCTCCGCGCTGGCCTCCTTGCCGAGCCGATTGAACGGCTGGAATAGTTGAGCCAACTGTTCCGGCGCCAGTCCCGCGCCGGTGTCGCGGACGCGGAGTCGAATGGAGCGCGGGGGCATGAGCTCGCAATCAACGACGACCGTGCCCCCCGGCCGGTTGTATTTGATGGCGTTGGAAAACAGGTTGATCAGAACCTGCTTGACGCGGGTGCGGTCCCCCGACACATAGTAGGGGATCTCGAATCGTGGAAACGTCATGCTTATGCCGCGCTTCTGGGCCTGCGGCTCGATCATGGCCCGACACTCGAGCATGACCTCGACCAGCGATACCGGCTCGCATGAGAGGGTCAGCTTGCCGGATTCGATCAGCGCGAGGTCGAGGATTTCGTTTATCAGCTCCAGCAGGTACCAGCCCGCCTTGAGAATCTGGTCGATGTTGCGCTTCTGCGAGGGCGTCGGGGACGGGGCGCCGGATTCGATGAGCTGAGCAAAGCCGAGGATCGCGTTGAGTGGCGTGCGCAACTCATGGCTCATGCCGGACAGGAAATCCGATTTCGCCTGATTGGCCTTTTCCGCGGCGGCCATCGCCTCGTTCAGCTCCGATTCGACGCGCTTGCGCGCGGAATTGTCGGTGCCGATCAACAGGTAGCCGATGATGTCGCCATAGTCGTCGCGCAGCGCCGTGATCGACACGATGGCCGGAAAGCGCAGACCGTCCTTGCGGATATAGGTCAGTTCGTAGATATCCTCGACCCCGCGCGACGCCTTGAACGCCAGCGCCTCGAATCCGGGCGCAATGGTGGTGCCGAGCTCGAGGCTCAATGCCTGCGCGCGCGCCATCACTTCCTGCGGATCGTGAATGTCGCTCGGGCTGATCCGGTTGACGACTTCGGCGGCCTTGTAGCCCAGCATGCGCTCGGCGCCGATGTTGAAGAGCTGGATGATGCCTTTCTCGTCGGTGGCGATGATCGAGAAATTGGCGCTCGTCAGGATCGCGTTCTGCAGCGCGCCCGCCTTGAGCAGGTCGACCTGGCGCCGCACTTCGATGGTCCTGGCCGCAACGGCAGCATCGTCGGAACGGGTGGAGCCGTAGGCAGCTTCGGTCATGTCTTGCTTCCGTGAAAGACGTGCGAGGATTTGGAGAAACGCGGCTTGGAGCGCCGGAAACGCGTGATCGCAACCCCGGGGTCGACAAAATCGGCGTCTCCCCTGCACGAAAAGGAATCTTGACGCCTGTTTTGGTGGTGGTCTGTGCCCTAGCGCACAGAGGGAACGCCAGTCCCGCGCGTCCTGACGAAGTCAGGTGTGGGGATTGGAGGGACCCAGGATATGCAAAGGATCGCCGATCGGAATGTCGGAGATCAGGCGATCGAATTCCAGCTTGACCACCGCGTAGCACTCGCAAACTGCCTTTTCCAGTCCCGGCCGGTCAAGCACGTCGATGCGGCCGCGGCTGTAGCGGATGAGTCCCGCGCGCTGCAGCTTGCCCGCGGCCTCGGTGACGCCTTCGCGGCGCACGCCGAGCATGTTCGCGATCAACTCCTGCGTCATCGTCAACGAGTCCGAAGACAGCCGGTCGAGGCTCAGGAGCAGCCAGCGGCACAGTTGCTGCTCCACCGAATGATGGCGATTGCAGACCGCGGTCTGCGTCATCTGCGTGATCAGGGCTTGCGTGTAGCGCAGCAACAGGTGCAGCACCGGTCCGGCACGGTTGAATTCCTGCTTCAGGAGCTGCGCCTTCAGGCGATAGCCGACGCCGGCGCTCTGCACGACAGCGCGGCTCGGCGTGGTTTCGCCGCCCATGAACAGCGAAATGCCGAGGATTCCCTCGTTGCCGACGACCGCGA
>JBDTLY010000172.1:0-6963 GCA_039934535.1 Casimicrobiaceae bacterium
TGTGGTGGTGGGGCTTCGACTTCGGGCAGATCTTCGGCGGCTTCAACCGCAAGGAGATCGCGGCGAGACTCGAAGCGCTCGATACCGACAACGCGAAGATGCGCGCCGACCTGACCACGCTCCGCGCGCGCAATTCACAGCTCGAAAGCGAGCTCGCGATGACCGCGGGCGCGCAGACCACTTTGTCGAAGCAGGCCATGGAGCTCATGAACGAGAACACCCAGCTCAAGGAAGAGCTGTCGTTCCTGCAAAAGCTCGTTTCCGACTCCAACAAGCAGGTCGGGCTCGCGATCCAGCGGCTGGTGGTCGAGCGCGAACGCGACGAGGCGTACCACTTCAGCGTCCTCGTGGTGCGCGGCGGCACCCCGCGCGACGAGTTCGAAGGCGGGGTCACCCTGCAGGCGACGGTGCTGCCGCCGCCGGCGGACGGGACCGCGCCGCGACCGTTGCTCATCAACCTGCCCGACGAGCAGCCCGACCTGGCCTCGGCGCTCAAGCTCAAATTCAAGTATTATCAGCGGCTTGAAGGGACCATTCGGGTCCCGGCGGGCGCGCAGGTGCGCTCGGTCACGGCGCGCGCCTTCGAAACCGGCCAGGCCACGGCGCGGGCCACCCGGACGCTTGTGATCCCGTAAGGAGGACCCCATGTTCGAACGGAAGAAGCACACGCCGCCGCAAAAGCGGATCGACAGCCTGATCGGGGCGGGAACAATCGTCGAGGGCAACGTCAATTTCAAGGGCGGCCTGCGGATCGACGGCGTGGTGCATGGCAACGTGGTATCGACGGACGGCGAACCGGGCACGCTCGTGATCAGCGAGCAGGCGCGCGTCGACGGCGAGATCCGCGTGTCGCACATCGTGATCAACGGCACGGTCAACGGCCCCGTGGCCGCGGACGACTACCTCGAATTGCAGGTGCATTCGCGGGTGACCGGCGACGTGACCTACAAGACGCTGGAAATGCATGTCGGCGCCGTCGTCGAGGGCCGGCTGAACCATTCTGAACCCGGATCGGCTTCGGTGGTCGAACTGAAACGAGTGGCATCGGAATAGCGAATCTGGACCGGGGGGTGCCAAAACCCCGGCCGCAGCCCTGACCGACCCCATAGGCGGCAGGGTTGCGGCAGCCGAGGCGGAGTCCGATAATGGTCGAAGGCAGCACCCAAGGAGCAACAATGAACGACATGACCGAGATGCCCGCCCCGCTGGTCTTCACCGACAGCGCCGCGGAAAAAGTGAAGTCGCTGATCGAAGAAGAGGGCAACACCGACCTCAAGCTGCGCGTCTTCGTCACCGGTGGGGGCTGCTCGGGCTTCCAGTACGGCTTCACGTTCGACGAAGTCGTCAACGAGGACGACACGGCGATGGTCAAGAACGGCGTAACGCTGCTGATCGACCCGATGAGCTACCAGTACCTGGTCGGCGCCGAGATCGACTATACGGAAGGCCTCGAAGGCGCGCAGTTCGTCATCAAGAACCCGAACGCGACGACCACCTGCGGCTGCGGGTCCAGCTTCTCGGCCTGACCCTTCGCTGCTGCTTGGCGTCAAGAACGGGGCCTGCGGGTCCCGTTTCCATTTGCGCGCCCCGGCGTTGTGCGGTCGCGCCGTCGGTGGCGGGGTCGTCTACTTCGGCAGCACGGACGGCAGCGTTCATGCGCTGGAGTAGCGCGCCGTACTAGCGCGGATAAATGGCTCCGAGTACGCGCGGTCCGCGCGCGCCGGTCACGGCAGGAATGTTGCCGGGGCGGCTCGCCAGCGTTTCGCGCGCGAGCCAGGCGAACGCGAGCGCTTCGACCTGGTCGACCGGAACGCCGTGCACCGCCGTGGTCTCGACCCTGCGCGGCGCAAGCCGGCGGGACAGTTCGTCCATCAGCGCTGCATTGCGCGCGCCGCCGCCACATACGAGGACCTCGACGGCGTCGGCGCACTCGGCCGTCACCGCGTCGGCGATCGTCGCCGCGGTCAATGCGACCAGCGTGGCCTGCACATCGGCCGGCGTCACGCCGCGGCCCGCGAGGCCCGCATTGAGCCAGCCTGCGTTGAAAAGGTCGCGGCCCGTGCTTTTCGGAGGCGCCTGCGCGAAGTAGGGCTCCGCCAACAACGCGGCGAGCAGCGATTCGTCGACGGCGCCGGTGCGCGCCCAAGCGCCGTCGCGGTCGAAGGGCTCGCCACGACGTTCCGCGTGCCACAGGTCGAGGAGGACGTTGCCGGGCCCCGTGTCGAACCCGCGCACGGCGCCGGCCGGAGGAAGGTCAGTGAGGTTGGCGATGCCGCCGATGTTCACCACGACGCGATGCACGCCGGCGCCGAAGAGCGCGGCATGAAACGCCGGAACGATCGGCGCGCCCTGTCCGCCCGCGGCGATGTCGCGCATCCGGAAGTCGGCCACGACGGTCATGTACGCCTGCTCCGCCACGCGCGCCGGATTGTTGATCTGCAGCGTCCATCCTTCCTGCGGGCGATGCCGGACGGTCTGCCCGTGGACGCCGGCAGCGACGACATCGTGTGCCTTGACGTTCGCGGCCAGGCACACGCTGCGCAACGCGTGCACGTAAAGGTCGGCAAGCGCGTTCGCGGCGCGCGCCGCGCGCACGATCTCGTCGCCCGCCGCCGTTTGCAGCGCCAGCAATTCGCGCCGGAGCGCGGTCGGAAACGCGATATGCGTCGCCGCCAGCGTCGCGCATGTCACGACACCGGGCGTGAAGTCCGCGAGCACGGCGTCGACGCCGTCGAGGCTCGTGCCCGACATCACGCCCGCGTAGAGTTCGCGGCGCACGGACGAAATCTAGTCAATCGTCGCGAACGACACGCCGGCAAAGCGCCGCGCGAGCGCGAGCTGCGCGAGGGCAGGCTCGATACGGGTGGCGAATGCACTCCGGCGCGACGCCGGAAGCGGATCGCCGCCGGGCAGCGCCGCCAGGGTCAGCGGATCGCGCTGCACGCCGGCGACACGGAATTCGTAATGCAGGTGCGGCCCTGTCGCCCAGCCCGTCTGCCCGACGTAGCCGATGATCTCGCCTTGCGTCACGCGCGTGCCGTTGCGGACACGCGCGCCGATCCTCGACAAGTGGGCATAGACCGTCGAGTAGATGCCCTGATGCTCCAGGATGACGACGTTCCCGTAGCCGCCCTGCCGCCCGGAGAAAACCACCTTGCCGTTTCCCGTCGCGCGGACCGGGGTGCCCGTCGGTGCCGCGTAATCGACGCCGCGGTGCGCGCGCCACGTCTGCAGGATCGGATGAAAGCGCGCATTCGAGAATCCCGACGTCACGCGCGAGAACTCCATCGGCGAGCGCAGGAACGCGCGGCGCATCGCCGCGCCGTCCGCCGTGTAATAGTTTTCGCTGCCGTCGGCATCACGGAACAGGAACGCGCGATGGGTCTTGCCGCGGTTGTCGAATTCGGCCGCGACGATTCGGCCCGCACCGACCGCCTCGCCGTCGATGTAGCGCATTTCGTAGACCACGGAAAAGCGGTCGCCGCGCTGCAGGTCCTTGAAGAAGTCGATGTCCGCCGCGAACACGTCCGCGAGTTGAAGCGTCACGGCGTCGGGCAGACCGGCCGTGTCGGCTGCGGCAAAGAGCGACGAGCGGATCTCGCCCGCCGCGATGCTCCACCGCAATTCGACCGGTGCGGGGGCGGTCGACGCGGTCAGCCGCTCGCCGCTGCGCGCGATCGTCAGCATGTCGCCGGCGCCGGTGAGAAAGCGCAGCTCGTGCAGCAGGCCGTCGCCGTCCGTTTCGACGCGAAGTGAGCGGCCGGGACGCAGCTGGTAGAGCGGCCGCGCCGCGGGATCAGTGCGCAGGAACGCGAGCGCCGCGGGATCGTACACGCCGAGGCGCGCGAGCACGTTGCCGACCGTGTCGCCCCGCTGGATCCGGCCGTCGTGCCGGAAGCGTGGCGCGGCGCCGGCGTCGAGCGGCGCCAGTTCCGGCAACGGCAGCGCACGTACGATCGTCGTGGTCGGCGGCGCCGGGAGCGTCGTTCCCGGCGCGAGGGCGAACGCCGCCACGCCGCTAAGCGCCAGCACGACAACGGCAAGCCATTGCCTTGGCGCGAGCGCGAACCGTATGCCGGTTCGGCGTGGGCTTTGCGCTAGAATCCGCGTTTCGTGCGCGTTCATGGATCCGGATGGATTGCGGGCGAAGTCGAGGATTCTACCGCACGCCTTTCCACCCCCCCGTTTCGCGCCCCAGAATGCCCTTCGACCTCGAACACCACATTGCCGTCTTCAAGCGCGGCGCCGACGAGCTCATCGTCGAGAGCGAGCTCGCCGAAAAGCTCAAGCGCGGCAAGCCGCTGCGGATCAAGGAGGGGTTCGATCCGACGCGGCCCGACCTGCACCTCGGCCATACCGTGCAGTTCAACAAGCTGCGCCAGCTGCAGGATCTCGGCCATCACGTCATCTTCCTGATCGGCGATTTCACCGGCCTGATCGGCGACCCGACCGGCCGCAACGTGACACGTCCCGCGCTGTCGCACGAGGAAATCGCGGCCAACGCGAAGACCTACACTGACCAGGTGTTCCTGATCCTCGACCGCGACAAGACGGAGGTCGCGTTCAATTCGAAGTGGCTCCTGCCGCTCGGCGCCGATGGCATGATCAAGCTGGCCTCGAAGTACACGGTCGCGCGCATGCTGGAGCGCGACGATTTTGCCAATCGCTACAAGAGCGGCCAGCCGATCGCGATCCACGAGTTCCTCTACCCGCTCGCGCAGGGGTACGACTCGGTCGCGCTCAAGGCGGACGTGGAATTGGGCGGCACCGACCAGAAATTCAACCTGCTGGTGGGCCGCGAGCTGCAGCGCCACTTCGGGCAGGAGCCGCAGTGCATCCTGACCCTGCCTCTGCTCGAAGGACTCGACGGCGTCAACAAGATGTCGAAGTCGCTCGACAACTACGTCGGGATCACCGATCCGCCCAACGACATGTTCGGCAAGCTGATGTCGATTTCCGACGAGCTCATGTGGCGCTATTACGAACTCCTGTCGTTCCGCTCGCATGACGATATCGCGAAACTCAAGGCCGAATGCGCCTCGGGGCGCAACCCGCGCGAAGCCAAGGTCGCGCTCGCGCAGGAAATCGTCGCGCGCTTCCATTCGAAGCAGGCCGCAGAGCACGCGCTTGCTGAGTTCGACGCGCGATTCAAGCAGGGCGCGATGCCGAGCGAGATGGAACACGTCGAAATTCAGTCCAAACAACCGATTCCGATTCCGCAGCTTGCTGCAATGGTCGGCCTCACTGCATCGACCTCGGAGGCCCGACGACTCATTGAGCAACGCGGATTGCGCGTTGACGGCGAGGTCGTGATCGATCCGAAGCGCACCGTATCGCCCGGCCAGACGGTTATCTTGCAGGCGGGCAAGCGGAAGTTCGCGCGAGTGACAGTCGTCTGATAGGCGGCGCGCACTCCGACGGCAGACCCGCAATGCACCCGCCGGCGATTTCGGTCATCATCTGCAGCATCGACGAGCGAAAGTTCGCGGCGGTAAGTTCAAACTACCGCGCGCTACTTGCCAACACGCCGCACGAGATCATCGGCATCCACGACGCGCGTTCGCTTGCCGAGGGCTACAACCGTGGGGTGCGCGAGGCGCAGGGCGAACTGCTGATCTTCAGCCACGACGACATCGAGATCGTTTCTGTCGATTTTTGCGGCGCGCTGCGGCGAGCTGCCGAAGTGCTCGACGTATTTGGCGTGATCGGGACGTCTAAACTGGTTTGGGCCTTCTGGCCGGCGGCAGGGCACCCTCACCTTCATGGCTGGATTGCGCATCCTACGGCCGAGGGAAACGGTTGCGAGGTTTCGGTCTATGGAGTCGACGGTCCGGTGACTACGGGATTACAGGCGCTGGATGGCGTGTTCTTCGCGGCAAAGCGAGAGGTCGTCGAGCGCGTGCCGTTCGACGAGGCGACTTTCGACGGATTTCACGGCTACGACGTGGATTTCACGTTCGCCACCCATCTCGCGGGATTTCGCGTCGGGACAACGGCCGAGATCGCGCTTGTTCACGCGTCAAGCGGACACTTCGGGCCGGAGTGGGAGCGTTACGCCGTGAAGCTGGACGTCAAGTACGCGGAGAGGCTCACCGGCAACCATGAGATCGGCAACTGGGCGTCGGTGCGTCGCGTGCTTGCATCGAGGCACGCCATTGCGCGCGAATGCACGCTGGAACGGCTGATGGCGGTCACGCGGCATCTGCGCGCGCAAGTACCGCGTGACGAATAGGCGCGTCAGCCCATCCCCGGATTTCCGGCCACGCCCTCGACTCTCGGAACGTTGAGCGCGAGCGGCGGAATCGTCTTTTTCGCGCGCAGGTAGCGCGTCATAACGTCCCAGATCGGCTCGCCTCCCGCGGCGCGCGCGTCTTCGGACACCGGCGCCCAGCCGGCGACCTTGTACGTCTTGGCCGCATCGAGCGGCTTGCCGCCGAGCGTCATGCTCGTGATGCGGCGGCCCATGGCCGCGCCCGGATCGATCGCATACCGAAGGCCGCCGACGCGCACCATGTCGCCGCCCTGCTGGTAGTACGGGTCGGGATTGAAGAGGTTGTCGGCAACGTCTTCGAGGATCGTCTTGATGGTCTCGCCGGTCATCTCGTTCACGGTGACGTACGGATACGTGATCGCGGTCTGGTCCATCAGGTGCTCGAGCGTGAGGGTGTCGCCCGGCAGCAGCGTCGTGCCCCAGCGAAAGCCTGGCGAAAACGCGATCTCGGCGTTCTTCTCCGCCATCAGGCCGTCGAGGATCAGCTGGTCGGCCGTTCCGCTGAAATTGCCGCGGCGGTAGAGGAGCCCCTCGGTGACCGCGAGCTTCTCCCCGAGCTTCGCCGCATACGGGGCGCGCGCCTTGCGGATCAGCGCGTCCATCGCAGGGTCGGGGGGGAGCAGCGCGCTGAACACCGGCAGCAGACGATAGCGAAAATCGGCGACCTTGCCGCGCCGCACGTCGAGGTCAAG
>JBDTLY010000173.1:0-6962 GCA_039934535.1 Casimicrobiaceae bacterium
TGCGCATGCGCCGTTCAGCGCGCCGCGACCCGAAGCCTTCGTCGCCGGGCTGCCGGCGCTGGATCTCTTCCCGCTGGAGCTCTGGCGCAGGTTGCTCGCGCGCCGGATGCGCGCAAGCGGGCGGGCGCTGCTCGGTTACTTTCCGACGATGGGCCACGGACCACTGCGCGAAGCGACTGCGCGCTATCTCGCCACCGCGCGCGGGATCGCGTGCGCGCCCGGACAGGTGATGATCGTCAACAGCACGATGCAGGCACTCGACCTCATTGCGCGCGTACTGCTGGAGCCGGGTGACATGGCGTGGGTCGAGGATCCGGGCTATCCGAACCTGCGCGCGGCGCTGGGGATGGCCGGCGCGCGGTGTGTTCCGGTGCGCGTCGACGACGACGGCCTCGACGTCGCGCACGGCGCGCACGTCGCCCCGCGGGCCGCGCTCGCGTGCGTTTCGCCGTCGTGCCAGTATCCAACGGGTGCGACGCTGTCGCTCGAGCGGCGCGTGGCGTTGCTGCACTGGGCCGAGCGCGCCGGAGCCTGGATCGTCGAGGACGACTACCAGTGCGAATTCACTTACGAAGGCCGGCCGATCGCGCCGATCGCGAGCCTCGACCGCGGCGAGCGCGTGATCTATCTCGGCACGTATACGAATGCGGTGTTTCCGTCGCTGCGCATTGCCTACGCTTTACTGCCGAACGCGCTCGTTCGCGTGTTCGAGGCCGTGCGAGGCCAGCTCGACGACCACACGCACGGGCTCCTGCAGGCGGTGATGGCCGATTTTGCCGACGGCGGGCATTTCAACGCACACCTGCGGAAGATGCGCACGATCTATCAGGAGCGGCGCAATGCGCTCGTGGCCGCATGCGCGCGCGAATTCAACGGTGGCGCGCGGCTCGGCCCGGCCGTCACCGGAATGAACGCCGCGCTGCACCTGCCGCAGCGCACGCCCGATCACGTCGTCGCGGCACGCGCGCGGGCCGCGGGTGTCGAAGCATTTCCGCTTTCGCGCTACGCGGCGGGGGTGCCCGCGTGCAACGGATTGTTGCTGGGTTACACGGCCTTGCCGGAGCGGCGGATTGCGATCGGCATCGCGCGGCTGGCACAGGTCATTGGGACCAACGATTGATTCGCCGCTACACCTTCGTCCCGGCCACGTTGTAGCCGAACGCATTGGCGAAGAAGGTGCCGTCGCGGTGGCGCCTTTCGAGTGCGCGCGCAAAGCCGTCGGCATGGTCGGACGCGATTTCGCCGGCCGCGATGGCCAAGTCCAGCCGGTCGTGGAGGAATGTCATCTGGACAAAGTCCGGATGCGCGATCTCGAAGTTCTTGATGGACTGTTCTATCTCGACGAGGCCGGCGCGGACGAACATGCCGCGCAGCCGGGTGCCGCTGTGCGGATTCGCGATCATGCGCAGCAGCGCGCGAACGCTCGCATCGTGCACCGTCCGGTGATTCGGGTCGTCGAGGGCGAGGCCATGCTGGCCGTGGTCCGGGTCGATCGCCATCACGCGGCCGCCGGGCCGCGTCACGCGCAGCATTTCACGCAGCCCGGCTTCCGGGTCCTCGAGATGCTGGAACACGCGCTCGGCACGGACCGCGTCGAAGGCGCCATCGGGAAACGGCAGCGCATAGATGCTCGCGACCTGCAGATCGACGGGCTCGCCTGCCGCGTCCGCCGCGCGTTTCGCGGCCGCGATCATCGCTTCCGACGGATCGATTCCAGCAACCTTGCCCCGTGGACCGACGCGCGCCGCGAGCTCGACGCAGACTTCGCCCGCGCCGCATCCGACGTCGAGAACCGCTGCGCCCGCCTGCAACCGCAGCATCTCGTAGCCCTCGCGCCGCGCGCCCACAAGTCGGTCCGCGAGCACCGCCAGGTAGTCGACAAGGTCGCCCGCGCGCGTGCTGCCGTCGACGTCCGAAAATCCCGTTGTCTTCCTCATCGCCCGAAATGATAAACGAAAGGGCGCGACGAAACGTCCGCCGGCGCCTGTTTTAGTTCGGGTGCTACAGCGGCAGGAACACCGCCGTCGCGAGAGTCTGGACGACACGCCGGATCGTCCGGTTGGTGCGTTGCGCGGCGATCAGCGCCATCACATCCTGATAGGCGATCATCTTACCGAACTCGCGCTCGAAGGACAGGTTCGCCAGGTCGCGGCCCATTTCGTTGGAGAGAAGCAACGGCTCGCCTTTCGCGTCACGGGCATTCGCAAGCTTCCAGGCGGCGATTTCGATGTTCCGCGCGGAATTGTAGAGTTTCTGCGCATCGAGGCTGTCGGTGAGGTAGAGCTCCGTCTTCCCGTCATAGGAAATGAGGACCATGCTCGCGAGTCCGACGCCGAAGGCGAAGACCCGGTCGCCGGAGAATTCCGGCTTGAGCGCGAGCAGGATGGCGTCGGCGCCGCGCGCGTTGCCGAGCTCGGTAAAGCGGAATCCGGATTGCGGGTCGAAGGCGCGCGCCAGGGCCGCATCCATGCCTGGATAATTGCCTTTGCGCCATTCGCGCGGATTTCGGCGGTAGAGCTTTTCCATCAGCAGCCGTGCCGAGGCGAGGCATTCCTGCAGATGCGCCTCGGCAGCGATGTCGATGTCCGTCTTCGCTAGATCCGAGGGACGGAAGTCGCGTTCGGCCGGGGGCGGACGTTTGCCGATGCTGGGAGCCGCGGGCGGAAAGGTGGGCGTCGCGGAACATCCCGCGAGGAGGGCGCAGCAGATGAGCGCGCTACGAATCGAAGATGCGCGTCGTCGTTGCCGTTTCACGGCTCTGCTGCTCCCCTGTGCCAACCCGCGAATGAGACTAGCCTAGACTGGCGGGCGGGGCAGGGCAAGGGTGGGCAGCGGGCCGCAATTGCCGCCATAATCCGGACTTCGTTGATGTGCGGCCAAGGGGGTGAGGGCGATGCGTCGAATCGGATTGATTTTGTTGATCGGAATTGCGGCCGCCGCGCAGGCGCAGGCGCCGACCGCGAATTCGCGCGGCGAATTGCTCTACACGACCCATTGCATCGGCTGCCACACCACGCAGGTCCACTGGCGCGAGAAGAAGCTCGCGTCCGACTGGGCGAGCCTCACCGCGCAGGTCGAACGCTGGCAGAAGAACGCCAATCTCGGCTGGAACGGCGACGACGTCGGCGCCGTCACGCGATACCTCAATGCGGCGTTCTACCACTTCCCGAGTTCCGCGGGAAAGCCGGTCGGCGCGGGCCACCGCCCGTTTCACATCGCCCGGCGCGACTGATCGTGCCTGCAGGGCCATGCCCGCCGTCGCCGATTATCTGAATCCCGAAATTCCCGCCGGCCTGCGCCGGGTCACGATGCCGGTCGTCGACGCCACGCCGGCATCGCTCGAAGGCTTTGGCCGTCTGGTCGACGATCCCGCGGCGTGCGCGATCGAGATCGTGCGCTGGCCCGCGCAGGGCCGCCGTCCGGTCGATCCCGATACTGGCGACGAAGGCGGCACCACGGAAGGCACGTTCATCAGCGAATGGCAGGGCGACATCCTTTTCGGCCGCAACGATGCAGTGGGCGGTCATTACATCCTGGCGTATGGCGACGATCCCGCCGCGGCCGACCGTGCGCACCGCCGCGACCCGCAGCGCATCTTGCTATGGCACGCGAACTACCATCCCGACGGCGGGCAACTGTTCTTCCCGCTCGAGAACAGGCCTTTCCTTGTGCCGCTCGCGCTCCCGGGCGACGACATCGAGCCGGCGGACTTCGTCTGCTTCCGCTTCGGCGGCAGCCGCGGCCTCTACATCCACCCGAACATCTGGCACGAGGGCGTGTTCACGATGCGCGGCACGCAGCGCTTCTTCGACAAGCAGGGCGCCGTGCACGCGCGCGTGTCGGTCGACTTCGCGCGCGAGTTCGGGTGCCTCGTCGAGGCGCCGATCGCCTGACATTCGATGCGGTCACGCCGCCGGCTTGCGCGCCACGCACGCGAGCCAGGGCTGCTCTTCGCACGGCAGCCCGGTGGGGCGGAAGTAATGCGTCAACAACACGAATCCGGCCTCCGTGAGGAAGCGCTGCCACGTTTCGAGGTCGTGGTACGCGCCGTAGCGGCCGCGATTCCAGCATTCGCTGTTGTCGCCGCGCGGATTCGAGCTGAAGAGCACGCCGCCCGGCTTCAGCGTCGCGTTGAGCTCGCGCAGCACGCGCGGCAACTCCTGCTTCGGAACGTGGAACAGCGCGGCGTTGGCGAAGATGCCGTCGAAGCGTTCCGTCGGGAGGTCGAGCTTCAGGAAATTCTGTTCCCAGACCTCGCAGCCGGTGTCGGCACGCGCCATCGCCGCGAAGGGCGCCGCGCCCTCGAGCCCGATTGCCCGATGGCCGAGACGCAGGAAGGTGGCGAGATCGCGCCCGGGACCGCAGCCGAAATCGAGGATTGAAAGCGGCGGCGGGGCGTCGATGTGCCGCAGCAACGCATCGATGTTCTGGCGCACGTCGTGATCGCGCGTCCCGTCGCGGAACGCTTCCGCGCGCTGCGCATAGTGATCCAGCGTCTCCCCGGAAATCCGGTCGAGGTCGGCGGGCCCGAGTGGCGGAGTCGATTCACGTTGCATCGGGTCGGCGGCCGACGAGCACCGGCTGAAAGAGCACGTCGTCGCGACGCTCGATGTCCACGAAGCCGGCGTCGGCCATGAGCAGAAGCAACTTCGCGATCGGAACCGCGTAGTAGCGACTGCGCAGCACGCGCGTTTCGCACGCGCCCGCCGGCGATTCCGACGTGAGATAGATGCGGAGGTCGTATTGATCCCCCTCCCCCTCCCATTCCCAGACCTGCACCGCGAGGAAGCGCCGGCCTCCCTCGTTGCGCATTCCATAGGGACGGACATCCGGGTTCCTGCGCTCGATGACGGCATAGTCGCGCACCGAATACACCGCAACGCCGCCCGGGCGAATGCAGCGCAGGCATGCCCGGAACGCGCGCAGGATCTCCGCATCGGTCAGCAGGTGTGGAATCGAGTTATCGCAGGCGAGGATGGCCGCCATCGAGCCGGACGCGACGAGCTCGAGCGTCCGCAGGTCGTCGACCTGCGCGTCGGCGGCAAGTCCCAGGCGCGCGAGCTCCGCGCGCAGCCTTTCGATGGCACCGGCGGAGATATCCGAGGCGGTGACGCGATAGCCGTTCTGCAGCAACCCGAGCGCCTGCGTGCCGATGCCGCAGGCGGCGTCGTGCACCGCCGCGCCGGAGTCGACGCCGCGTTCCTTCAGCAGCGCGGCGAGTGCGGTGCCCTGGCGGCCGACGGTGCGCTCCCAGTCGTCGTAGAGAAGGTGGTAGTACGGTGCAAGCTCGTCGTAGAACGATGCCGTCATCATCGCGGCGTGATCACAACTCGGCATCGGTCAACTCGATCCAGCGCCGCACGACATGCTCGAGCGCGTCCTTCTTGGCCCGCACGTCATTCATGTCGAGGAACCGCGCGAGGCGCCTGTCCTTGTAGTCGCCCTCCAGCAGGTCGAACCGGTCGTCGATCATCTTGCCCCGGTGGAAGACGAACACGAGCTGGACGAATCCCTTGGCGCGCGGATTGAACGCCGCGATGTCGTCCCGGTAGTAGAAACTCGGCGCGTTCCATTTCACGCGTTCGGCGACTCTGCCGTCGGCTTTAAGGATGATCGACCGTACTGCCTCGATTTCGGCCTTCTGCGGATGCTGCAGCTTCTTCATGTAGTCGTCGACGGCTTCGGTGCCGATCAGCTTCTTCGGGGTCGCCATTCCGCCAACCTTCCCGCTCAGGAATTGTCCGGCTCGAACAGTTCCACCGGATTGCCGGAGGGGTCGTTCACGAGGACCTGCTTTCCGCCGGGGCCGGACACGATGTCGCTGCGAAACACCGCGCCGGATTGCTCGAGCTTTGCGACCACTTCCGCGAGGTCATCCGTCTCGAGCACGAGCCGGTTCCAGCCGCCCGGCGCCGGACGCGATCCGTCGGCAAGCGGGCGCGCTGCCGAGCTGCCAGGCCCGCTCAGCCAGAGCGTGAGATCGCCGCGCTTGACCATCGCGAACGGCGGGCCCCATTTTTCCACCAGCTCGAAGCCAAGAATGTCGATGTAGAACGCAGTTGCCGCGTCCACGTCGGCGACGATATACCGGATCACCGCCATGGCATTCTCCACTGTCGAATCGAGAATTCAGCGAACCGGCTCAATTCGTCGCCGCGCCGACGGTCTGCCGCACGGGAATGCCGGCAGGGTCGAAGTTTTCCAGGCAGAAAACGTTGACGCCGTAATGGTCGGGCGCGGACCGCTTTCGATGGAAGGGATAGATGCCGCAGGTCCTGCAGAAGAAATGGCGCGCCGTCATCGTGTGGAAGCGGTACTCGGCGAGCGATTCTTCCCCGGACAGCAGCCTGAACCGGCTTTCGTGCACTTTCACCATCTGCGCGTTCTTGCGCCGGCAGATCGAGCAGTCGCACGTGGTCAATTCCGGGAAGTCCGTCTCGATCTCGAACGCGACGGCGCCGCAGTGACAGCTGCCGCGATATTTCTGCAGGGGCCGGCTGCTCATGGGCCATTGTTCCAGATGTCGACGGTGCACCGCCATTCGCCGGAGGGCTCGCGCCGCCACACGGCGGCATAATGCCCGGGAATCGTCATCGGCTTGCCGTCGGGCCCGGGCAACGTGACTGCATTTTCGCCCGTCGTATAGCCGAGCGAGCCATCCGCGCTAACGGATGCGTCGCGCGGATTCCAGCGAATCTTGAATCCGGGAATGGCGAGGCTCGTGCGGACGTATTCGCGAATGGCGGCCTTGCCGCGGACGACCGGCGCACCCGCGGGGATGACCACCGCGTCGTCGGTCCAGAATTCCACGATCCGTTCGAGATTCTTTCCGTCGGTCGCAACGGCGGCCCAGTCGCGGTCACGCTGCAGCAGGGCGTCCCTCTCTCTTTCGATGCCCGGCGCGCCGGCGCAACCGGCGACAAGCAGGCACAAAACGGCTGCTGCTGCGAATTTCTCTGGGT
>JBDTLY010000174.1:0-6943 GCA_039934535.1 Casimicrobiaceae bacterium
ACTCGTCGCCGCCGAGATGGTCGCCGCGACGCACGGCCTCGGCCAGATGGTGCTGAACGCGTCGAACTTCCTGCGCACCGACATCGTGATCATGGGGATCGTCGTGATCGGCGCGATCGCCTACCTGTTCGATCTCTTCATGCGCTACGTCGAGCGCGTCGTCGTGCCGTGGAAGGGAAAAGTCTAGAAATCAAATCGGAGGCTGCAACCATGGGCATCAGGAGAGACTTGGCGGCATGCGCCGCCGCCGCGGTGGCGGCATTGCTTGCGGGAGGCGTTGCCGCGCAGGCAGAGATCATCACCTGCGAATCGCAGAATTACCGCAACGAGGAGTGTCGCGTCGCCCGCGGGCCTGTCGCGCTCGTCCGGCAATTGAGCACGCCGCCCGGCAATTGCATCGAGGGGCAGACCTGGGGATTCAACAGTAACAACAGCACGATCTGGGTTGCCGGCGGATGCCGGGCGGAATTTCGCGTCGGGTACGGCGGCGCGAATCCTCGCCCGATTCCGGCGACGGGCATGACGGTCATCTGCGAATCGCAGAATTATCGCAACGCGGAATGCCAGGTCGAAGGCGGGCCGGTTGTCCTTGCCCGGCAACTCAGCGCACCGCCCGGCGATTGCGTCGAGGGCCGAACGTGGGGCTTCGACGCCAGCAGAAGCACGATCTGGGTGACCAACGGGTGCCGCGCCGAGTTTCGCACCGGACGGGGCGCCTACGCGCCGCGACGCTAGGTGACGGACGTGAGATTCATCGCGCCGGCAACCCGCGCCGCGGGCGATTGCGGCGGATGAAACGCTGCTGCCGCCAATGCAGGAATGCCGACAGTGGCCACCGGTCGCGGCCGTACCTGTCGGCGATGCGCCTCGACAGGGCTTGCACAACGGCGCGCATCGGCCGGCCCGGCCTGGCGCCGTTCTCTTCGCTCGCGTACCGCAGGACAAGCTCGCCCAGCAATTCCCGCTCGACGTCGAGCGGCGCCGCGACGATGCGCTCGAGGTAGCCGGCCTGCGGATGCGGCCGCGAGTGATCGTAGTTGCCCCACCATCCCGACGGGAACTTGAGCACCGACAGCCGGCGGGCATGCGCGCAATGGCATCCCGCGAGCGCAATGCGCCGCTGGTAATCGAAATCGATGCCGTAGGGGAGTTCCGCGGGCGCACGCCACGCACCCACGCGCTCGACGATATCGCGGCGATGCAGCCAGCTCGAGGGTGGCGTGAACTGGTCGGCATGCGAGCGGCCGGCACCCATCGGGCCGGTGACCTGATGGCAGCCGTCAGGATGCAGGAGCAGGCACGTCGAATGCACGAATTCCGCGTCGCTGCCGGTGGCCGCCTGCAGAAGTCCCGACAGGTGCCATGGAAACCACAGGTCGTCGTGCCCGAGATAGGCGATCCAGCGGCCGCGCGCCTGACCCGCGGCGAAGTTGTTCGGCGCGCTCTGGCTCCCCGAGTTGACGGGCAGGTTGTGCCACGTCAATCGGGGATCGCCAAACGACCGCACCACCACCTCGCTGTCGTCCGTGCATCCGTCACCGACGACCAGCGCCTCGAAATCCGCGCAATCCTGTCCCGCGAGGCTTGCGAGCGCGGACCGCAGCGTGGGCGCGCCGTTGTAGGTCGCAACGACGACCGTGACGAGGGGGGTGGAAGCGTCCATTCTGAAAAGGGCGTTGGCGCGCGATGCGGTTTCCGCCGTGCCGGCTTGCATGGTAGGGTTGACCCGCGCTCCCGGCAACCCGCGCCGATCCGGACGGCACCGGCCGGCTGCCGCACGCTCACCCGCAAAAGGAATCGGCAAATGTTGCCTGGCGCGAAAAAAGATCCGGTCCTGATCAACGACAAGTGGCAGAAGCCGGGCGGGCTGATCGCCGGCGTCGTGGTACGGGAAGTCCTGCATGTCCCGCGCGATCACGGGATCATCACCGAGCTCTACCGTGCGGATTGGGACGGCACCGGCATGCCCGTCGTCCATGCGTACCAGTCACGCCTGTATCCGGGAGCCATCGGCGCCTGGAGTTGCCATGCGAAGACCATCGACCGCCTGTTCGTGAACGCGGGCAACCTCAAGGTCGTGCTATACGACGGCCGCGAGAAAAGCGCAACGCACGGCCAGATCAACGAAATCTACGCAGGCGACGCGAGGCCCACGCTGCTGATCCTGCCGATCGGCGTCTGGCACGGCCTCCAGAATCTCGGCAGCACGGACGCGCTGATCATCAACTTTCCGACTCGAGCATACGACTACGACGATCCGGACCATTACCGGCTCCCGTTCGACGCCCCGGAAATTCCGTACGCTTGGAATCGCGGCGCAGGCGCAGCGCGGTTACGTCACGACGCCAGGCGCTCCTGATCGCAGACCTTGCGTCAGCGTGCGGGCCCGACGCCGAGCGGCGGCGGCGCGAGATTGACGATCTGCCGGAACAGCTGCCGGTAGTTCTCGCGCGCATCGGCGCCGAGGAGCGGGTCCTCGTTGTCCGCGAAGGCGGCGTCGATTTCCGCCCAGTCCGCCGCCGTCAGGTGCTGGCGAGCGCGCGGCATCACCTCGTCTTCCTCCGCGCGCATGTGCTCCCAATGGAACGACGCGAATTCGGCGACGCCTTGCGCGAATCCGGGAAATTCGGGCTCGCCTCCCTGCCGGTAACGCGCGAGCGCGCCTTTCAAGCGCAGAATATGGACCCCGCCCTGCCGATGCTCCGCCTCGAGGCGGTCGAGCAATTCGCGCGCGGCGGGATCGCGCTCGCGGAGCCGGCGAAAGAGATAAGCGTCCTCCTTGGGATGATGGAAGCGCTCAGGAAATGCGTCGATGTAATGGAGCATCGCGGACAGCAGGTCGAAATCGGGCGCGGCCTTGCGCAAACGGATTTCACGGACGAGATAGAGCAGTCCGTGCAGCACGGCCGCGAGCGAGCGATGCTCGTCCTCGATGATGCGGATGGCATGCATGGCCGGGGCGCCGGCCGGACCGGCCGCGGTCATGGCGACACAGCGCGCGGGCGTCGCACGCGCGTCAACGGGGTTTCGACAGGGTTGCGCATCCCCTCCTCCTGGCGGGCAACCTCATCCTAGGCTCCGCAGCCGCCACTGCCTTGACCGGGGTCAAAGGCGGGTACTCCCGCATCGCCCCCCGCGCGCCGAAGGCGGGCCGTCTCCCCGGTTTCCGCGGCAGCCGCCCAGCGGCCGTGGGTCCCCCGCCGGCCGCCACCTATCGGGGAGGTGTTGACAATGACATGGCAGCTTGCCACCCTGCGTGCATGATGGCCATGCGTCCGCAATTCCAGCGCCTCGTCGAGAAGATCCGCATGCAGCCTCCGCTGCCCGCGGCAATCGTGCATCCGTGCGACAGCGACTCGCTGCAGCTCGCTCTTTCGGGAGCGTTCGCCGGCTACCTGGCGCCGGTCCTGGTCGGACCTGAAAGCCGCATCCGCGACGCCGCGGCCAAGGCCGGGCTCGACATTTCTCGACTGTCCATCATCGATACCGCGGACGACCCGCGCTCGTCGGGCCTGCGCGCGGCGGAAATCGCCCGCGAAGGCAAGGTGTCCGCGCTGATCAAGGGAAGCATGAGCGACGGCGACCTGCTCGCCCCGGTCGCGGCGCCCGAATCGGGGCTGCGCTCGGACCGCCGCCTGTCGCACGCCTACTTTCTCGACGTTCCGGGTCGGCCGAACGGAATGCTCATCGCCGACGCCCAGCTCAACGTCGTCCCGAATCTCGCTGCGAAGAAGGACATCGTCGCCAATACGGTTGACCTCGCGCGCGCAATCGGCATCGCCACGCCCAACGTGGCGCTCCTGGCCGCGATGGACTACGTGACGCCGGCGTTCGTGTCGACGGCGGATGCCGCCGCGCTTAAGGCGATGGCCGAGCAGGCGATGTTCGGCAGCGCCGTCGTCGACGGCCCGCTGACCGTTGACAGCGCGCTGTCCGCCGAAGCCGCCCGCGGGAACGGCGTCAAGTCCGATGTCGCCGGGCATCCGGACATCATGGTCGCGCCGACGATGGAAGCGGCGTCCATGGTGGTACGCACGCTGACCGGCCTCACCGGCGGCCTCGCCGCAGGTATCGTTTTGGGCGCGACGCTTCCGATCGTGATTCCGGCACGCACGGATTCGATGGAAGTGCGGATGGCCTCGTGCGTCCTGGCCGCGCTCATCCTGTTGGCGCGCGCCGAGGGCGCGGACCGGACTGGCAAGCCGACGCCTCTGGAAGCGGCCCGCGTCGCAGCCTGACGGTTCCAGTCAGTCCGCTTTTCCGTCTTCCTGTTCGAGCCGCCGGCGCAAGCTCGCGACGGCTTCGGTGTCGGTGCTGAAGACGTTCGCGGACCCCAACGACGCGATGGCGCCCGTCCGCTCGAGCACCTCCTGGACCTGCCGCTTGACGCCGGCGAGCACCATCGTCACCCCGCCGTCGCGCAGCCGCTCCGCGAGGTTGCGCAGCGTTTCGACGCCCGACGCGTCGATGTCGTTGATACTGTGCGCCGCCACCACGATGTAGGTGATTCCGGGTTCGTCCTGCTGGAGCCGCAGCACCGCGTCCTCGAAATGCGAGGCGTTCGTGAAGTACAGCGAGCCGTCGAAGCGCAGCGCGCCGATCCGCTCGTGCAGCGGCGGCAGGTCGAAGCGCGCCGCGTCGCGAAACGTGCCGTCCTGATGCAGGCTCACGATCGCGACCCGCGGCCGCATGCGCCGATAGAGAAACGCCGCGAGCGAAATGATGATGCCGGCGACGATGCCGACCTGGATGTTCGGCGCGAACGCGAGCGTCACGAAAAAGGTTGCCAGCGCCGCGAAGCCGTCGTCCTTGCTCGCGCGCCACGCCTGCCGCAGCGCACGCACGTCGACGAGGCGGAGGACCGCGAGAATGATCATCGCCGCGAGCACGGGCTTGGGCAGGTGATGGAGCCAGGGCGTGAAGAACAGCAGTGTGACGAGAACGAAGGCAGCGGCGAAGACCGAGGACCATCCGGTGGCGGCGCCGACGGCGAGATTCAGCGCCGAGCGCGAAAACGAGCCGCTCACGGGGATCGCCTGGCAGAAGGCTGCCGCGACCTTGGCGAGACCCTGGCCGATGAGCTCCTGATTCTCGTCCCAGCGCGTGCGCGTCCCGATCGCGATGACCTTGCAGCTCGACGCGGCCTCCATGAAACTGATCAGCGCGACGACGAACGCCGCCGGCAGCAACGCGCGCAGTTCGGCCCAGTCGAGATGCGGCACGACGAGCACGGGCAGGCCCGCCGGAATTTCGCCGACGACCCGGCCGCCGTGGTCGGAGAACCCCAGCAGGTAGCTTGCCCAAGTCGCGAGCACGACGGTCACAAGGACGCCGGGAAGCCTGGGTGCCGCGCGGCGAAACGCGACGAGCAGGACCATCGCGGCGAGGCCGAACGCCAGCGACATCAGGTGCACGAGGTCGGGGCGGGACACCACGTCCCAGGTATCGACGAGCAGGTGTTGCGACTGCCGCACCGATATGCCCATCAGCGCCGGCAGCTGGGAAATCGCGATGATCAGCGCCGCGGCGTTGATGAACCCCATCAGCACGGGATGGGACACGAGGCTCAACAACATCCCGGCGCGGGCAAGACCGAATCCGAGCTGGAACAATCCCGACAGGAGCGCCAGCATCGTCACGTACGCGTAAAACTGTTCTGTTCCCGGGGGAACAAGCGCGCCGACGCTTGCCGCGACGAGCAGCGACGTCATGGCGACAGGGCCCGTCGACAGGATCGCCGACGAACCGAACAGCACGCCGACGACCGACGGGATGAACGCAGCGTAGAGGCCGTAGAGCGGCGGCACGCCGGCCAGCTGCGCGTACGCCAGCGACTGCGGGATGGCGACCAGCGAGACCGTCAATCCGGCGACGAGGTCGCCGCGCAGCGAGGCGGACGTGATCCGGGGCCAGCCGAGAAATGGGAACACGCTTGGGAACACGCGTGGGAACACACGCGCGAACAGGTGCTTCATTGCGGCGCCATCGGCTCAGCGCTGCTTGACGCAATCCATGTAGTAGCGCACGTTCGCGCCATCCGCTTCCTCGACGAGTCCGTGGATGTCGGTGTCGAAGCCCGGGAACTTCTCGTTGAAGTTCCGCGCGAATTGCAGGTACTGGACGATGGTCCGGTTGAACCGCTCGCCGGGGATCAGCAGCGGAATTCCGGGCGGATACGGGGTCAGCAGCACGCTCGTGACGCGACCTTCGAGATTGTCGATCTCCACCCGGTCGAGATCGCGATGGGCCATGCAGGCGTAGGCGTCGGAAGGCTTCATCGCCGGCTGCATGTCGGACCGGTACATCTCCGTCGTCACCCGCGCGACGTCACTGGCCTTGTACGTCTCATGGATCTGCTGGCACAGATCACGCAATCCCACGCGCTCGTACTTGGGCTGCTTGGCGACGAACTCCGGCAGGATCTTCCACAGCGGCTGGTTCTTGTCGTAGTCGTCCTTGAACTGCTGCAGGGCGGTCACCAGCGTGTTCCAGCGGCCCTTGGTGATGCCGATGGTGAACATGATGAAGAACGAGTAGAGCCCGGTCTTCTCGACGATGACGCCGTGCTCGGCGAGGAACCGCGTCACGATCGACGCCGGAATGCCGGACTTCGCGAACTTGCCCGAGACGTCGAGCCCGGGCGTGATGACCGTCGCCTTGATCGGATCGAGGATCGTGAATCCGGGCGCGAGGTCGCCGAAGCCGTGCCACTTCTCGTTGGAACGCAGCAGCCAGTCGTCGCGCTTGCCCATGCCTTCCGGCGCCAGCCGCTCCGGGCCCCAGACCTTGAACCACCAGTCCTTGCCCCACTCGTCGTCGACCTTGCGCATCGCGCGCCGGAAGTCGAGCGCCTCCATGATCGATTCCTCGACCAGCGCGGTGCCGCCGGGCGGCTCCATCATCGCCGCCGACACGTCGCAGGACGCGATGATCGCGTACTGCG
>JBDTLY010000175.1:0-6880 GCA_039934535.1 Casimicrobiaceae bacterium
CACGCGTACTACGGCGCGAGCCACATCCTGCACGGCATCGACTTCCACATCGACCGCGGCGAGACGGTCGGGCTGATGGGCCGCAACGGCATGGGCAAGAGCACGCTCATCCGCAGCATGCTGGGGATCGTCAAGCCGCGGGAGGGCGAGGTCCTTGTTTGCGGAACGCCGATGACGGGCGCGGAGCCCTTCCTGGTCGCGCGCAAGGGGATTGCCTACGTTCCGGAAGGCCGCGGCATCTTTCCGAACCTGACGGTGCGCGAGAACCTGGTCATGGCTGCGCGCGCGGGCCAGGACGGGCGCCGCGACTGGACCTACGAGCGCGTGCTCACGACGTTTCCCCGCCTCGCGGAGCGGTTGAATAACGGCGGCTGGAAGCTCTCCGGCGGCGAGCAGCAGATGCTGACGATCGGCCGCGCGTTGATGACCAATCCCGACCTCCTGATCCTCGACGAGGCGACCGAGGGTCTCGCGCCGATGATCGCGCAGGAGATCTGGCACATCATCGACGAAATCCGCGTGAACGGCATCGCCACGCTGATCGTGGACAAGAACCATGCGGCGATCGCGGGCATCGCCCGCCGTGTCGTAATCCTCGTTAAGGGGCGCATCGTGTTCGAGGGCGATAGCGCGACGCTGCTGGCGCAGCCCGAGCTACTGCACAAGCACCTCGGGGTGTGACATGCCGTTCGCGCACGTCGGCGGGCATCGCATCGAGTACGAGCGGATCACGGTGGCGCGCGACGATCGCCCGACGCTGGTGCTTTTGCACGAGGGCCTGGGCTCGATTGCGATGTGGCGCGATTTTCCCGGGCGCCTCGCGCACGCGACCGGCTGCAACGCCGTCGTCTATTCACGTTACGGCTATGGCAAATCCGATCCGCTGCGCGAGGCCCGCGGCGTTCGCTACATGCATGACGAGGCGTTCGCGGCACTCCCGGAGCTGATCGACGAGCTCGCGATTCCCTGGCCGATCCTGGTCGGGCACAGCGACGGCGGATCGCTCGCGCTGATCCACGCCGGGACCGGCAAGCGGGCGGTGACCGGCGTCGTCACGCTGGCGGCGCACGTGCTGGTCGAGGACGTTTCGGTGGCGAGCATCACCGCCGCGAAGACCGCTTTCGCGACGACGGACCTTCGCGCGCGGCTCGCGCGCTACCACGACGATGTCGACGCCATGTTTCGGGGCTGGAACGATATCTGGCTTCACCCCGATTTTCGCGCCTGGAACATCGAGGAATACCTGCCGGGAATCGCGTGCCCGGTGCTTGCGATCCAGGGCGAGGACGACGAGTACGGGACGATGGAGCAGATGCGGCGGATCGGCGCGAAGGTGAAGGACGTCGAGCTTCTCGCGCTCGAGGACTGCCGCCACTCGCCCCACCGGGACCAGCCCGACGCGGTGCTGGAGGCTGTCACGCGATTCGTCGACCGGATCGCCGCATGACCACGCTGCCGAATTCGAGGCCCCGACGATGACCGCTCCCGCACCGTTCGAAGCCAACAAGCTGATTCGTTTCCATCACTGCGATCCGGCGGGCATCGTCTTCTACCCGCAGTACTTCGTCCTGTTCAACGAACTGGTCGAGGACTGGTTCAACGACGGGCTCGGCGTCGACTTTGGAAAATTCCACGCGGTCGACCGGCTCGGCGTGCCGATGGCGCACATCGAGTGCGATTTCCTGTCGCCTTCGAAGGTCGGCGAGTTGCTGCGCTTCCGCCTTGCGGTGAAAAAGATCGGCGTGAGCTCGCTTACGCTGGACGTCGACGCGCGCGCAGGGGAGCAACCGCGGGTGCGCGCGACGCTCGTGGTCGTGCTCGCCTCGCTGGACACCCGTCAGTCAGTGCCGTTCCCGGCCGGATTCCGCGCGAAGATCGCGCGCTTCGAAGTCTAGCCCGGGAATTGCCGGAGTCCCGACCGTGGTGGCCGGGCTGGATCGTGAGGAGTCGCTGACATTGATGGGTGCTGAATGCCGGCAATCGACCCTGAGTTGCCGTTGAGGCAGCGGCTATCGTAGGCCCGTTCTACGCGTAAGGCGACTTTCGAGCGGCTGCTCGGCACCGAAGAGGCAACGGGTAAATCCAGGCGAATTCAGGTCACGAATCCGGCCAAGCGTTCGAAAAACCAGAATGCCGCCAGGGTCCCAATGCCGTAGGTCGCGACCGGCAGCGCATGACGTCTGACCACGGCAGGCAGGCCAATCCGTCGCACCAACGCCCACGCGGTCAAGACGACCGCGATAAAGGCAAGCTGCCCAACCTCGACGCCCACGTTGAACGCGAACAGCGCAAGCGGAATATCGCTCCGCGGCAAGCCAATTTCGGCGAGAGCGCTTGCAAAGCCGAAGCCGTGCAGTAGGCCGAAAGTGAACGCCACGGCCCATGGAAATCTCGCCGTGAGCGACGATTCCCCGCGACGCAATCTCGCGATCTCGGTTGCCAGAAGCAATATGCTCAGCGCGATGGCGGCCTCCACTGGAGCACCCGGAAGATGAGCCAGTCCTAGCGTGGAAAGCGCCAGCGTGATCGAATGCGCTACGGTAAAAGCGGTGATGGTCCACAGCAGGATGCGCGTGCTGCGCACGATCAGCATCAGCGCGAACACGAACAGCAGGTGGTCATATCCCAGGAGAATGTGCTCGATGCCGTGCCTGAGGTAGGCTGCGGCAACCGCCAGAGAACCTTGCGCCGCGGCGACTTCGATCCATGGCTGCGATGGATGCACGAGCGTGGTCGAATACGCCCCGTCGCGCAGCTGCACACGCGCAAGAACGTCGGTAATGGTGACCTGTAAACCAACAAACTCGACCCGCTTTCCGGCGAGGCCATCCGGAATCTCGATGACGCGGCGCTCGACGAGTGAATCGGGAAATTCACGCAGCGCGGGTTCGACGACATTGCGAGCCTCGGGGGGGAATCGCAACACCACCGGGAGCCGCGTGCCCGCAAGAATCGGCGTGCGCCAAAGAACGTCGTAGCGTCCGGCGGCGACTTCGTTGATCTCGAGGTAGGCAGGTCGCGCTTCATGGGCGTTGGCGCCATGCAGCAACAAGGCGAGAAATAAAAATAGAAGCAGCCGAGCCGTTTTCATGCGTCAGTCCCGCGGACGTTATCGCACTTCGGCCGGCAACACGATTTCATAGCGCGAAAGCATTGCCTCGAACGCCCGGCGCTTCGAACCGGCACGCTGCTCTTCAATCCAATCGGCTTTCACCGCCGGTTCGATTTCCTCGAAGGCGGGAATGCGCCCGGGTGCAACTGCATCGACAAAAACCAGATGCCATCCCAAGCCCGACTCGACCGGACCCTGCCACGAGCCGGGTTTGATTTGCGACAGCGCCTGCGCGAACTGCGATCCGAACACATTGGCGATCTGCGCAGGCTCGCGTTCCGCGTAGTAATCCTTCTCAGGGAACCGATCCGCCAGGGTCGCTACCCCGGGCGCGTCCGCTCCCTTGCCAGCCAGCGCGGACAGTGCCTTGGTCGCGGCCTCACGTGCCTGGCCGCCGCGGCGATCGGGCGAGAAGTAGAGGTGGTGGAAGGAAATCCGGCCGGGCTGCGTGAAGCGATCGCGATTCTTGTCGAACCACGTCTTCAACTCCGCAGCGGAGGGATCGCGAATGGCGGAAGCGTCTTCAGCGAGAAATTCCATCTTCTGCGCAAGCCGCCGCTTGACGATGGTGTCGCCCTTGTCGAGACCGAGGGCAACGGCTTCCCGGAACAGGACTTCTTCGCGAATCTGGGTCTGGACGAGGCCGCGCATTTCCGCGGGCGTGGGAGAGCGCTGCCACTGCGCCCGCCACGCCACGTCGATCTGGCGCAGATCGTCGGCGGTCAGCTCGATGCGGTTCGAGCGTTCACCCTGCCCCGGGTTCGGGTGCAGTGCGCGATAGACGCCGAACAGTGCCAGCCCGGCGATCAGGAAATGCAGCAGCGGCTCGCGCAGCCAGCGCCTTGCGCCAATCGTCAAAGCGGACCAGACCGGCTACTGCTTGACCGGCGTGAGTTCGTAGTTGGCGTAGCCGTACTCACTGCTGCGCGCCGCCACATACTTGTCGCCCGTCTTGAATACGGCCACCTCGAACGGCACCCCGTTGAGCATCGTGACCACCCGCCCGTTGCGAATCTCGTACGCCGCGGATTGCGGTGCGATCAAACCGAGCTCGCTGGTCGCCAGATAATCGGTGGCCGGGCCTGGCTTGCCGCCCCGACCGGTGATGGTCCGACGGCCATCGGCGCCGTAAAGAATCTCGACTCGCTCCCCGGTGACGGTGTTGCGGACGTCAAGGATCTGTCCCACCGCCAACTGCTTCAATTGGGCGTCGTCCAATGCCATGGCGCCCTTTTGCTTGAGATCGGCCACCGTCACACCGGGCGCCGCGTTCTGGCGTGCGGCCGCGGTGGGCGTGTACCAGATCGGCGAGGACCACGCGCGTTCCTGCACCGTGGCCGGGACACCGCTCGGGGGAGGCACCCCAAGCTTCTTGGCATCGAGGGTGGACCAGCGCGGGGTCGGGATCTGCAGCACCCGTGCGTAATAGAACGCATCCTGGCTGGCGTCGAACTCGGGGTCGGTCCACACCGTCTTCAGTTCCACGGCGCCGATCGTGTTCGTGAACGAAGCGTTCTTGATGTCCACCGTATTGCCGACCGCCGGCACCTTGCCGGTCTTGGCATCAGGCTTGCGATTCCCTGACCACGCAACGTCGTAGACCTTCTCGAAAATCTGGCCGTTCTTCGTCCAGCCCTTGATGATCTGAACGCGGTCGAGGTTGCCTTCGTCAGGGTCCTTGATCGCCTGCACAATGAACGACGGGGCCTTGGCCTTGGGTGCGGACAGATCGCCGCCCATCGGCACGCCTTGCGCGTAGCCAGCCTTCGCCCAGTCCTTCTGCTTGAGCACGGCGGGCGTGAAATCCCAGCCACCGAACAGGCGCACCTTGATGCGCACACCGCTGGTTGCGAAGACCTCCTTGCGCTGCATGGCGGCGAAGATCGATTCGCGCGTGTTCTCTTCGGCCCACACGCCGCCGAGGCCGGAGGTGCTGGTCAGCAACGGTTCCAGGCCGGCATCTTCCTTGCCGGACAGACGCAGTTGCGGCGTGGCGTCGACACTCCCGTGCTGGCCGAAGAAGTTCGATGCCGTATAGGAGATCACCGTGTTGTGCGAATCGCTCGCGCCTACAACCCCCATCTTGTATGGGTTATAACCGCGCGTCGCCTGCATGGCGAGGCCGTTCTGGTACGCCTCCCGGACATAGCTGCCATTGGGCTTCGACTTGCTGTTGTCGATACCGAGCAGAAAGCTCATGAGCTCGAAGTTGGCGAACTCGTCGTTGGGCGACAGCGCGGGATTGGTCTCGGACGTGCCCTTGATCTGGGTCATCTCCGTCAGCGGCTCGTTGGTCATCCGCTGCTGCGCCCAGGCAGCGTCGATGGCGCGGCCCTTGTAATCCTCATTCACCGGAAACATGATGCCGTCGCTGAGGTTGGCGTTGTGCGAGATCGCCAGCAACTCGTTGCCCGCCTTGCGTTGGCCGTCCATCCAGTCCCACAGATCGTTGGGATAGGACGAGTCGATGGACGTAAACGGCGCGGCCGGCACTTTCTTCGAGTCCTTGAAGAAGACGTTGCGGTGCATGTTCCGGGCGTTCGGCATCGAGGTCCACTCGTAGGCGACGAACGTCGTGAACTTGCCGGGCTGGTTGTACTTGTCGGCGATTCGGATGTTCTCTTGCCACACGGTGCCGGTAATCTTGGGGTCGAGCAGTTCCTTGATCGGCTCGCCTTTGGAGACGCTACCTGCCAGCCATTTGTAGATCGTGACCACGTCAGACGGTTGGCGGACCTTGAGCTTCTCCGCGATGGGCAGCTTGCTGACCGGGGAAGTCGGATCGTTGGCCAGCCGGACCATGCCGACGTATTCGGAATGGTCGGTCACGCCCTGAAAGTCGAGCGGACGCCTGAGCTTCACGTCGAAGCCGGCCGGGTGCTTGATCGCCTGGCCCAGGGAAAACTGGTACGCCTCCTCCGGCCCGGTGATGTGGTTGCCAAGGATGTAGGCGTCGAGCGACCAACTCGTGTGCGAGTGCGTCTGGCCGAAGTAGGCGTTGCGGTCGGGGTTGCTCTGCTGCGCAAGCACCGGCGTGACGAATATGAAAAGTGCACCTACTGCCGCACCAAGTTTCGCATTCGGGGTGTTCTTCATATTAACCGCTCCATGCAATCAGATAAATTCCAAGTCCTGCGAACAAGAGGGCGGATTCGGAAAACGATATCCGCAACATTCTTAGTGGGCGGCAAGCCTACGGCATTCCAGTGCGGTGTCAAGGACTTGCCCTAGCATGAGTGGGGCACATTTGATGCAAATCAAATTGGGGTCGGCAGCACCACTGCGAGCCTTTGGGCGAGCGGTTGTCAACAGCCAAGGTGATCGAATTCGGAGACCGTAGGATCAGGACTGGCGAGCCTAGAGACATTCCTGCATCTGCACGACGAGGGCGCCGCGCCCTACGTGTTAGTGGAGAATGGGTCTGCACTGATGGGTTATGAGGTACTGGAACCAGAAACAGTGGGTTCCGACCAGGTGACGTTCGGCGCGCTGGCCATCGCCGTCAACGTCATGCGCGAAATATGTGGAATTAAATTTTGGCTCCGCGAAGTGACGTTTGCCTACAACAGTCCGCCTGATGCTTCGTTGTTCCACACCTTCTTCGCCGCTCCGGTGCGCTTCGATGCAGATCGTAGCGCCCTGGTATTTGATGCCGCATTTCTCACCCGGCCTATCGCCGGCGCCGACAAAGTCCTGCTTGATCTTTTGGTTAAGCAAGCCGTGGAGATGGATCGGAACATCGGGGTAGACACGTTTTGGGACCGTGTT
>JBDTLY010000176.1:0-6844 GCA_039934535.1 Casimicrobiaceae bacterium
CTCGCGCGAGCGGCTGGAGACCGAGATCGAGCGCTTCGTCGTCGCCGAGCACGACAACGGCATCATCGGCTGCGCCGCGCTGTATGCCTTTCCCGACGAAAAGGTCGGCGAGCTGGCGGCGCTCGCCGTGCACCCGGACTTCCGGCGCGAGGGCTACGGCGAGGCGCTGATGCACGAGATCGAAATGCGCGCGCGCAAGCTGAAGCTCGCCCAGCTGTTCGTGCTGACCACACGCACGTCGCAGTGGTTCATCGAGCGCGGATTCCATACGGCAACGATCGCCGACCTGCCGCGCCAGAAACAGCTGCTCTACAACTATCAGCGCAAATCGCAGGTCTACAGGAAGAAGTTCTAGGAGATCCAGATGGCAAGGATGGTGAATTGCGTGAAGCTCGGCCGCGAAGCCGAGGGGCTCGATTTCCCGCCGTATCCCGGCCCGCTCGGCAAGCGGATCTACGAAAGCGTGTCGAAGGAAGCGTGGCAAGGCTGGCTCAAGCACCAGACGATGCTCGTCAACGAAAACCGCCTGTCGCTCGCCGATGCGCGCGCACGGAAATGGCTTGCCGAGCAGATGGAGCAGCATTTCTTCGGCGGCGGCGCGGAGATGCCTTCAGGCTACGTTCCGCCAACGAAGTAAGCTGCGCGCAGCCAAAGTGATTGCGGCCTGATCGCGAGGGGGAGAACCATGCTCGCAATCTCCGTCATGCGTGCGAAGCTCGCATTCGCACTGTTCGTCCTGACGGCGTTGATGCTGCCGGCGCGCACCGCGCTCGCAGTCGACGCGCGCACTCCGGACCCGCCCTTTCCGGCAGCGAAGCGCGCGGCCATCGAGACGGCGCTCGGCAAGTCCTTGGCCGAGACCAAGGCGCCTGGTGTCGTCGTCGGCATCTGGATCCCGGGCGAGGGCAGCTACGTCGTCGCCAAAGGCCTCGCCGACATAAAAACCCGCGAGCCGATGCGCATTGCCGATCATTTCCGCGTTGGCAGCATCACCAAGACATTTACCGCCACCGCACTCCTGATTCTCGCCGACGAGAGGAAGCTTGGCCTCGACGATCCGGTCAGCAAGTACGTGTCGTGGGTGCCCGATGGCGACAGGATCACGCTGCGCATGCTCGCAAACATGACGAGCGGACTTCATAACTACACCGAGGACGATGCGTGGGTGAAGAAGGCGTTTTCCGACTTCCAGCGCGCGTGGACGCCGCGCGAGCTCGTCGACGTCGGGATTGCGAATCCTCCCGATTTCCCGCCGGGGAAGGGGTGGCACTACAGCAACACTAACTACGTGCTGCTCGGCATGATCCTCGAGCAGGTGACCGGCACGAAGATCCAGGACGTGTTCGCCGAGAAGATATTCAAGCCGCTCAAGCTCACGCACACGCTCTGGCCCACGAACTCCAACATGCCCGCCCCGTACGCGCACGGCATCACGGTCCAGACGCTCGACGACAAGCAGGCCGATGCCACCCATCGCAATCCGAGCTGGGCATTCACTGCCGGCGCGCTCATTTCGACGTTGGCCGACCTGCGCACATGGGTCGTGTCGTACACCACCGGCACGCTCGTCTCGCCGGCGATGCAAAGGGAGCGGCTGACGTGGGTGACGCTGCCGCCCATGACGCCGGAACGTGCTTATGGCATCGGCATCGGCATCGATCACGGCTGGCTCGGACACACGGGCGAGCTGCCCGGCTTCAACTGCACCGCCTACTACCTGCCGGAGAAAAAGGCGGTGATCGTCGTCATGGTGAACTCCGACATCCCGGTCGGCAAAGCCAATCCGGCGCCCGCGATCGTCAAGGCGTTGGCGGCCGTGGTGACGCCGGACAACGTGCCGCAGTAGGCGCGTTCGTCATGAGTGCACCTTCAATCAGTCGCTATCCCGTCCTCGCGGCGACCCGCCCTGCCGCGCTTCACAATTTTCAGCTGCCGTAGAGCAACCGTGGCAAATACAGCGCAATCTGCGGGAAAGCCATGAGCATCGCGATCAGCAAGATGGGGGCAACGAGAAACGGCAGCGTGCCCTTGTAGATCGACAGGATCGGCACGTCGGGGACTTGCGCCTGGATCACGAACAAGTTCATGCCCACGGGCGGGTGAATCAGGCCCAGCTCGACGACGATGACGACGATCACCCCGAACCAGATGGGATCGAAGCCGCTGGCCATGACCACGGGCAGGAACACCGGCACCGTGATCAGCACCAGCCCGATCCCCTCGAGAAAACAGCCGAGCACGATGTACGCCACGATCAACGTGAGCATCAGCGCGGTCGGCGAGAAAGCCAGCCTTTGCGTCCAGCCGACGAGCATCTCGGGCAGCCGGGCCTGGACGACGAAATACGAAAAAATTATCGCGCAGATGATGATCATGAACAGCATGCAGCTCGTCTTCAGCGTTTCGACGAAGCAGTGCCACAGCGCCGGTCCCTTGAGCTTGCCTTGCACCGCGCCGATCAGCAGCGCCATGAACGAGCCGACCGCGGCGGCTTCGGTCGGACTGAAGAATCCGGCGTAGATGCCGCCTACGGACACGCCGAAAAGGAGCACGAATTCCCACATGCCGAGCATGTCGCGGATGCGCTGACTCCACGGCAGGGCGGTGCCGCGCGGCGCCCACTTCGGCCGGGCGAGAACGACAAGCGCCGCCACCGCGATGTAGAGCGCGGTCAGCACCAGTCCGGGGATCAACCCGGCGGCAAACAGTTTGGGCACCGACTGCTGCGCGATCACCGCGTAAATGACGAAGATCAGCGACGGCGGGATCAGGATGCCCAGCGTTCCACCCGCGGCGACGGAGCCGGTCGAGAGGCGATCGTCGTAATGGAGCCGGCGCATCTCCGGCACACAGATGCGCGTCATCGTGGCGGCGGATGCGACCGACGATCCGCAGACCGCCCCGAATGCCGCGTTGGCGCCGATTGACGCGTACGCCAACGCGCCGCGCGTGCCGCCGAAGAGCGAACTGGTGCCGCGGAACAGGCGCGACGACATTCCCGATGCCGACCCCAGCTCGCCCATGAGCACGAACAGCGGCACCACGGACAGTGCGTACCCCGAGCTGATGTCGAAAGGCGTCGAGCCAAGCACGGCGGCCGCGCGGTGCCAGCCATCGATCGCCGCATAGCCGAAGAAGCCGACCAGGCCCATGCAGATAGCGACCGGAACTCGCAGGAAGATAAGGCACAGCAGCGCGACCATGCCGCCGACGCCGATCAGTTGCACCGACATGACTACGGCTTCTCGATGTCGGGCGCGCCGCGGCTTCGCACGAGTCTGTAGAGCACCGCTAGCGCCGCCAGCAGCACCCCCACCAGCATCGGCAGCCAGAGCACCCACAGCGGCAGACCGAGTTCCTGCTTCTTGCCGCCGAATTTGTAGGCGTCCAGCGCCGGCGTGACCATGTTGTAGAGCAGCACGACGAGGAAAACCAGCGTCGCGACCTCGGCCAGGAATTTGAGTCGGTGAACCGTCGTCGGAGAGACGAAAAAATCCACGACATCGACGACGATGTTGCCGTTACGCAGAAAAGTTGCGGGGATCCCCAGGAACACCGAGACAATCAGCGTCGACTCGACCAGGTCGAACGCGCCTATTATCGGTCGCTTGAACAGGTTGGCCAGCGCGACATCGGCCACCGTAACCAGCATCATGGCGACCAGCGCCATCGCCGCGACGGCCGAAGTCACGGCGATAATGCGGGCGAGCCACGGGTTCTCCTGCATCGCGTCACTCGGCGGCGGCAATGGCCGGCGTGCATCCGGCCGCGCCGTGCCCGCTGCGCAACATTCAGCGCGCCTTCAGCAGCGTATCGTAAATGACGCGCGCGGGCTGACCCTTCGCTTCGAGCTTGCCGATCGACTCCTCGATCACCGGCTTGACGGCGGCCTGCATCTCGGCCTCGATCGCCGCGGTGAACGGCGTGATCTGCACACCCTTGGACGTCATGTACGCGCGACCTTCGATCTCGGCGTCGTCGAGCAGCTTGCCCATGCGCTCGGCGGCGGCAGGGCCTGTCGTCTGGTCGATGAGCAGGCGCAGGTCGGGCGGCAACTTTTCGTAGGTGGCTGGATTCATCACCAGGTAGAAGCTCGCGGCGTTGATGCCGGGCTCATAGGAATACTTGGCGACCGTGCCGACCTGGAAGCTCTGCGCGCCTTCGAAGGGAAACAGCGCGCCATCGATCGTGCCCTTGCCCATTGCGTCGACCACGTCGCCCGGCTGCACCGCGACCGGCACCGCGCCGAAAGCCTTTACCGACTCGGCGAAGATCTCTCCGGCGTAACGAATGCGCAGGCCCTTGAAATCGGCCATCGTGTTGATCTTCTTCGACGCCATGTGGAACTTGAGCGGCGTGGTCGTCATGAGATAGAGAATCTTCACGTCGGCGAATTCGGCGGCCAGGAATTTGGGTGCCAGCTCGGTCAACGCCTTCGAGGTCTTCGCGCTCTGGTTCACGACGAAGGGCAGGTTCGACACCTCGGTCAGCGGGAAGCGCCCGGGAGTGCTCCCCGTAAGGCCGATCGCCATGTCGGCGACGCCCGTGCGCACGAGGTCGAACTGGCGCGGCGGCGGACCCATTTGTCCGGCGGGGAAAATCTTGAGCACCAGCCGGCCGTTGGACTTCTGCGCGAGTTCCTCGCCCCAGCGCAACAGCTCCTTCTGGAAGGTATGGTTGGGCGGGAGAAAGTGCGAGACCTTGAGCTCGATGGGCTGTCCCCATGCCGAGCCCGCGCCGAGTCCGGCGACCATCGCCAATGCGGCAAGACCTTGCCGAAGACACCTGAGTTTCCGAACGTTCATGATGCGTTCCTCCTTCGTTTGCACTGTTTAGGCCCGAGCGTTGCGCATTGCGCCTGGTTCGCGCAACCGCGCTAACCGAGTTCGTAGATTTTTTGCGGCAGCTGGTGCAATTTTTCCACCACGCCCCTGTCGCCGAGCAGGAAGTTGTCGCACACCCAGTTGTAGCTGCCCGCGGACGAATACGACGGGTGCGCCGACATCACCATGCTGCTCGCCAGCGGCATGGTCTCGTCGAAGCGAAGCAACGGCCGCTCGACCATGTCGTAGCCTTGGCCGTGGCAATGCAGCCGCTTTTCCTCTGGCTTGCCGTGGCTGCGCATGTACTCGTTGTAGGCTGCGAACGCTTCCGTGCATGAGGCGCCGGGCTTGAGCAGGCCCAGCGTGAACGCCTGCGCCTCGAGCACGAACGCGAACTCGTCCTGCATTTCCTGCGATGCCTTGCCGAGCACGCAGGTGCGGCCGAGCTCGGTATAGAAGCCGCCAGCGCCATTGTTCTCGATCAGCAGGGTAAACGTGTCTCCAGCGCGGATGACGCGGTTCTGCAGATGGCGATTGCCAAAGAATGTCGCCACGCCGGCCGGACCGGACGCGCAGAGGAAGAGACCCTGTTCGCTGCCGTGACGCTGGCCGAACTGCTGCGCCGCGCCGGCGACTTCCAGGTCGGTCATGCCCGGGCGAATGGCCGCGAACACCGCCTCCATCGCGGCGTCCTGCATGCGCGCGGTGCGGCGCATGACGTCGATTTCCTCCATGCTCTTGATCGCCTTGATGCGATCGACCAGGTCGGAGGCGTCGACGAACTTCGCCTTGGCGAGTTTGCCGCGCCGCAGGCGATCGATGAGCGCGTAGGAGATGGCGCCGGTGCCGAGCAAGCCGACGGTGGCGCCGGCGTAGCGCTCCAGCGATTTCTCGGCGAGCTCGGCGTCGTAGTCGGCCGTGTACGGGCACGAAGCGTAGCTGGGCGTCCCCATGAAGCGGGCGACCCCGCGACGCACGCCGTCGCCTTCCGGCGGCAGCTCGCGCACCACGCCGGCGGGGCCCTGGCCGACGACGGACATGCGCTCGTCGCGCGGGAACACCACGGTTACGGTGTAGCCGTTGGTTGCGGGCAGGTCGGTGAAGTACTTGACGTAGCCGCCCATGAAGTCGTTGTTGGCCTGCATCAGCAGCACGTCGATGCGTTGCTCGGCCATCGCCGCGCGCACCGCGGCCCAGCGTCGTTCCAGCTCCGCCGTGGAGATCGGCGCGTTGACGCGCTCGAGGGCTTCGGCCATGGCGGATTCCTTGTCGGCGTTGCGCTCGGCTCAGCGCTTGACGAGGTTGACCATGCCGGCGGCGTCGCCGGCCAGGAAACGGCGCAGGTTCTCGGTGATCACCGGCATCGCGAAGTTCACGTAGACGTCGCAGAAGCCGCCCTGGTGGGTGGTGATGATGACATCCTCCATCGCCCAGAACGGATGATCCGCCGGCAACGGTTCCTCCGCGAACACATCCAGCGCCGCGCCGGCAATGCGCTTGCGGCTGAGAACGTCCAATAGCGCGGCTTCGTCGACAACTCCCCCGCGCGCGAGGTTGATCAGGTACGCGGCGGGCTTCATCGCGGCGAGGACTCCGGCGTCGACGCTGTTGCGCGTCGCCGCCGTGTACGGCGTGAGCAGGACGAGATAGTCGGCGCTGCGCACCGCTTGGGCCAGCTCGGCGCGGGGATGGATGCGATCGAAGCCCGGCACCGAGGACCGGGTCGACGAGATGCCGACGACCGTCATGCCGAACGCCTTGCACTTGGGCGCGAGCTCCTCGGCAATGACGCCGATGCCGTAGATGGCGACAGTCTTGTCCTTCAACAACCGCGCGGGAAAGCGCTCCCATTTGTGCTGCGCCTGATTGCGCAGCGTGCGCGGCAGTCCACGGCTCAATGCGAGCATCGACATCAGCGCCGCTTCGGAAACCGGCGGGCCGTGCACTCCATGCAGGTTGGTGACCACCTCTTCCTTGCGCAGCGCCGCTGGCGGATGGCCGGCGGTTTTTCGGCGGGCGCC
>JBDTLY010000177.1:0-6817 GCA_039934535.1 Casimicrobiaceae bacterium
GTTGCCGGCGCCGGTGCGCCGCCAGTCCTTGCCGTCGACCGACAGATGCGCGGTCAGCTGCTCGACGGTGCCGTCGCTCGCGTTGTGCTGCGCGCGGTGGCCGACGTAGCCCACCGGCAACGTCGCCGCGATGTACTCCCGATCGAACACCGCGCGAATGTCCGCCGGCGTCAGCTCCTTCCCCGTCGAGTCGGTGATCTTCTGCACGACCTGGCTGAATTCGATCTGCAGAAGACGCGGGAGCGCGAGCCCGTAGTCGCGCTCCAACAGGTAGGCGATGCCGCCCTTGCCGGATTGGCTGTTGACGCGGATCACGGCGTCGTACGTGCGGCCGACATCCGCCGGGTCGATCGGCAGGTACGGAACGTCCCACACCGGATTGCCGCGCGCGGTCTCGGTCGCCCGCTCGGCGAGACCCTTCCTGATCGCGTCCTGGTGCGATCCCGAGAACGCGGTGAACACGAGATCGCCGCCGTACGGGTGGCGCGGGTGCACCGGCAGCTGGTTGCAATGCTCGACGGTGCGGATGATGTCGTTGATGTCGGAAAAGTCGATGCCGGGGTCCACGCCCTGCGTAAAAAGGTTGAGGCCGAGTGTCACGAGGCAGACGTTGCCCGTGCGCTCGCCGTTGCCGAAGAGGCACCCCTCGACCCGCTCCGCGCCCGCGAGCAGCGCCAATTCCGCCGCCGCCACACCGCAGCCGCGGTCGTTGTGCGGATGCACCGAGAGCACGATCGAATCGCGCCGATGCAACCGGCGCGACATCCACTCGATCTGGTCCGCGTAAAGGTTCGGGGTGGACATCTCGACCGTCGCCGGCAGGTTGATGATCACCTTGCGCTGCGGCGTCGGCTGCCAGACGTCGTTCACCGCATCGCAGACTTCGGCGGCGAAATCGAGCTCAGTGCCGGTGAAGCTCTCCGGCGAGTACTGGAAGACCCAGTCGGTCTCCGGCCGCGCGGCCGCGCACTCCTTGATCAGCGCGGCGCCGCTGACGGCGATGTCGCGGATACCCGCGCGGTCCATCCCGAACACGACGCGCCGCTGCGTGGTCGACGTCGAGTTGTACAGATGGACGATCGCCCGCTTCACGCCGGCGACCGCGTCGAACGTGCGGCGGATGATCGGCTCGCGCGACTGCGTCAGCACCTGGACCGTCACGTCGTCGGGGATCAGGTTCTCGTCGATCAGCTTGCGCACGAAGTCGAAGTCGGTCTGCGACGCAGCCGGGAATCCGACCTCGATCTCCTTGTAGCCCATCTTCACGAGGAGCTTCCACAGCCGCATCTTGCGTTCGGCATCCATGGGCTCGATGAGCGCCTGGTTGCCGTCGCGGAGGTCGACGCTGCACCACGCCGGTGGTGCGGTCATCGTGCGGGACGGCCACCGCCGGTCGGGCAAGGCCACCGTGGCGCAGGGCTTGTATTTTCGTGACGGATCGATGTTCATGGGTCGCTCTCGAAGCGAAGGACTGCCAACGCTGAATACGCCCCCGGGTTCCGGCGGGCGCTCGTTTTACTGCTCGAATTGAGGGGTATGAGTTATGTGCGCGCGGGGCGCAGCAGCAGCAGGCCGCCCGCGAGGGGGGTCAGCGCAAGAAGCGCTGGAAACGCGGGGCCGACGGTGAGAAAGCTGCTCATGACGAACGACTATACCCGGACTTCCGCTGCAAAAGCAAGGCCTTGCGGCCGAGCCCCTTCAGCCGGACGCAGGCGGCCCGGGCCGGGCGCGGCGGAGCTTCGTCCAGGCAAGCCAGACATACCCTGACAGCGCATAGGCAACGAATCCGGAAAACAGCACCAGCGGCGGCTGATAGGACAGAAGCGCGATCGCGAGCAGGAACACGAGGATCGCGAGAAACGGCACGCTTTTCTTGAGGTTGATCGACTTGAAACTCCAGTACGGGACGTTGCTCACCATCGTGAGGCCGGCGAAGAGCGTCACCGCCCAGATCCACCACTTGAGGCCCGCGGGATCGATGTTGTTGTCGTCGACGATCCATACCAGTCCGGCCACGAGCGCCGCCGCGGCCGGGCTCGGTATGCCGGTGAACCATCGCTTGTCGGCGACGTCGAGCATCACGTTGAACCGCGCGAGGCGCAACGCGGCGCCCGCGACGTAGATGAACGCCGCGATCCAGCCCAGCTTGCCCATTCCCTTCAGCGCCCATTCGTAGACGATGAGCGCCGGCGCCGCGCCGAAGCTCACCATGTCGGCGAGGCTGTCGAATTCGGCGCCGAACGCGCTTTGCGTGTGCGTGAGGCGCGCCACCCGGCCATCGAGCCCGTCGAGGACCATCGCGACGAAGATCGCCGCGGCCGCCTGGTCGAACCGCAGGTTCATCGCCTGGACGATTGCGTAGAAGCCGGCAAACAGCGCCGCAAGCGTGAAGAGGTTCGGCAGCAGATAGATCCCGCGCCGGCGAATGCGGTTCTTCCGGAGCGCGCGATGGGTGTCGAAATCGACCATTGTGAGCGGCACGGTAGCACATTCGCCCTGCCCGGCCACTCCGCCGGCGCGGAACCCTAGCGGGGCAATTCGGCGAGAATCGTGGTCGTGGCGTAGACGGTGTCGCCCACCGCGACTTTCGGCGTCGCGGCCGGCGCGAGGTAGACGTCCACCCGCGAGCCGAACCGGATGAAGCCGTAACGCTGGCCCCGCGCCAGCGCATCACCCGGCTTCACATAGCAGAGAATTCGCCGCGCGATCAGGCCGGCGACCTGCACGCACGTCACTTCGTCCCCGTTGGCGGTTCGCAGATGCAACGCGTTGCGCTCGTTCTCGAGCGACGCCTTGTCGAGCGCGGCATTGAGAAAGCTGCCGGCGTGATACCACGCGTTGACGACGCTGCCGTCGACGGGGCTGCGGTTCGAATGGACGTTGAACACGTTCATGAACACGCTGATCTTGAGCGCGTCGCGATCGAGGAACGGATCGCGGGCTTTCTCGACCTTTACGATGCGGCCGTCCGCCGGCGACAGCACCGCGTTGGCCTGCGCGGGGACCGCGCGGGGCGGATCGCGGAAGAACTGCAGCACGAACAACGCCGCAAGCCACGCCAGCGCGGCGAGGATCCACCAGCTCGCAAAAGTAAGCAGGACGGCGACAACGATCGCGATCGCGAGAAACGGCCAGCCCTCGCGGGCGATGATCGGATGGGGGTAGCGGGACACGGCGCGGCGGTCGGCAAATCTGACGGCCGATTCTAGCAGGCGGCCCGGTTGCGATTGATGCTGCGGCCGCGGGTCACGGGGACGGCGGCGCCGGGGCCTTCGCCGGGGTGCCTGCCGCCGCGGCCGGCGCCTGAACGTGCGGGCCCTCGATCTCGCGCTCGATGTGCTTCGCTTCCCTCTTCGCGCTGCCGCCGTACGCGATCATCGACACGCGCAGGATCATGTACAGGAAGAGGACGACCACGACGGCGAACGCCGCGCGAAGCAGGATGATGCGGTCGATTTCGAAACGTCGGTGCGCGGGTTTGCGCGGCGGCGCCGCGGGAGCAGGCGAACGCGATTTCGGCGGCGCCGCCACCAGGTCACCGCGTGGTTTCGTCGACCTGCCTCGACTGCGATTCCGCCGCGCGCCGGACCGTGTCCTCGACACCGCGCGCCCGCTCCATCGGAGCCTGGAACGATGGCGTGGCGCCGCCCGGGGAATCGGCCACTGCCGCGGGCGTCGGACTGCGCTGCATGCCGGTTGGCTCCACAGCCTTGCCGGGACCCGATAGCAAACCGTACTGCTTCAGCGCGTCCTTCGACAGCCACGCCACGATCGCCAGCGCGAGCAGAATGACGATGAGCCCGACCCATCCGCCCTGCTTGCCAATTCGCCGGTGCATGGCGTACCTCAGTTCTTCGTCTGGTCGACGAGCTTGTTCTTGCGGATCCACGGCATCATCGACCGCAGTTTGGCGCCCACCTGCTCGATCGGATGCTCGGCGGTCAGGCGCCGCCGCGACAGCAGCGTCGGCGCGCCGGCGCGATTTTCGAGGATGAAGTCCCGCGCGTACTCGCCGGTCTGGATGCGCGTCAGCACGTCGCGCATCGCCTGCTTCGTCTCGGCGGTGACGATCTTCGGCCCGGTCACGTACTCGCCGTACTCGGCATTGTTGGAGATCGAGTAGTTCATGTTGGCGATGCCGCCCTCGTAGATCAGGTCGACGATCAGCTTCACTTCGTGCAGGCATTCGAAGTAGGCCATCTCGGGCGCGTAGCCCGCCTCGGTCAGCGTCTCGTAGCCCGCCTTGATGAGCTCGACCAGGCCCCCGCAGAGCACGGTCTGCTCGCCGAAGAGGTCGGTCTCCGTTTCCTCGCGGAAGTTGGTCTCGATCACGCCGGCGCGTGCCCCGCCGATCGCGGCCGCATACGAGAGCGCGACGTCGCGCGCCTTCTTCGACGCGTCCTGGTGGACCGCGATCAGCATCGGCACGCCCCCGCCCGCCGCATACGTGGAGCGCACGGTGTGGCCGGGGGCCTTCGGAGCGATCATCACGACGTCGAGGTCGGCGCGCGGCACGACTTGTCCGTAGTGGATGTTGAAGCCGTGCGCAAACGCGAGCGTCGCGCCTTTCTTGATGTGCGGCTCGACGTCGCTCTTGTACGTCGCCGCGATGTGCTCGTCGGGCATCAGCATCATGACGACGTCCGCGGCCTTCACCGCGTCGGCGACCTCGGCGACCTTGAGCCCGGCCTTTTTCGCCTTGTCCCACGACGCGCCGCCCTTGCGCAGGCCCACGGTGACCTTGATGCCGGAGTCGTTGAGGTTTTGCGCGTGCGCGTGCCCCTGCGAGCCGTAGCCGACGATCGTGACCTTCTTGCCCTTGATGAGCGAGAGGTCGGCGTCCTTTTCGTAATAGACTTTCATCGTTTCATCCCAGTTTGACTAGATCCGGAGTATGCGTTCGCCGCGCCCGATCCCCGACGCGCCGGTGCGCACCGTCTCGAGGATCACGCCCGGCTCCATCGCCTGCAGGAAGGCGTCGAGCTTCATGCCCGTGCCCGTGAGCTCGATCGTATAGCTCTTGTCGGTGACGTCGAGGATGTTGCCGCGGAAGATGTCGGCGAGGCGCTTCATCTCCTCGCGGTCCTTGCCCGCGGCGCGCACCTTGACCAGCATCAGCTCGCGCTCGATGTGGTTGCCCTCGGTGAGGTCGACGACCTTGACGACGTCGACCAGCTTGTTCAACTGCTTCGTGATCTGCTCGATGACGTCATCCGACCCCACGGTCACGATCGTCATCCGCGACATCGTCGTGTCTTCCGTCGGCGCCACGGTCAGCGACTCGATGTTGTAGCCGCGGGCCGAGAAGAGCCCCGAAATGCGCGACAGCGCGCCGGCTTCGTTCTCCACGAGGATCGACAGGATATGTCTCATCACAGTTCCTCGGCGAGAATCATTTCCGTGAGCCCCTTGCCGCCCGGGATCATCGGAAACACGTTCTCCTTCTGGTCCGTGATGAAATCCATGAACACGAGCCGGTCCTTCAGCGCGAACGCCTCCTTGAGCGCGCCCTCGACGTCGCCGGGCTTCTCGATCTTCATGCCGACGTGGCCGTACGCTTCCGCGAGCTTCACGAAGTCGGGCAGCGCGTCCATGTACGACTCCGCGTAGCGATTGCCGTAGAAGAATTCCTGCCACTGCCGCACCATGCCCATGTAGCGGTTGTTGAGGTTCACAACCTTGACCGGCAGGTGATACTGCTTGCAGGTGGAGAGCTCCTGGATGCACATCTGGATCGACGCCTCGCCGGTGACGCACGCGACGGTCGCGCCAGGATTGGCCATCCGGACGCCCATCGCGGCCGGCAGGCCGAAGCCCATCGTGCCGAGGCCGCCGGAATTGATCCAGCGGCGCGGCTTGTCGAATTTGTAGTACTGGGCGGCCCACATCTGGTGCTGGCCCACGTCCGAGGTCACGAACGCATCGCCCTTGGTGAGCTCGTAGAGCTTCTGGATCACGTACTGCGGCTTGATGAGCTCGCTCTTGGTGTCGTAGCGCAGGCAATCCGTCCGCTGCCACTCCTTGATCTCGGCCCACCACGCCTTGAGCGATGCGGGGTCGGGCCGCTGCGGCGACGACTCGACGAGCTTGATTATCTCGTCCAGCACGTCGGCCACGTAGCCCACGATCGGCACGTCCACCTTCACGCGCTTCGAGATCGACGACGGGTCGATGTCGATGTGGATGATCTTGCGGTCGCTGCGGAAGAAGTGCGCAGGATTGCCGATCACGCGGTCGTCGAAGCGCGCACCGATGGCGATCAGCACGTCGCAGTGCTGCATCGCCATGTTGGATTCGTAGGTCCCGTGCATCCCCAGCATGCCGGTGAACTGCGGGTCGGTGCCGGGAAAGCCGCCCAGCCCCATCAGCGTGTTCGTGCAGGGAAAGCCCAGCAGGCGAACGAGCCGCGTCAGCTGCGGCGCCGCGTTGTTGAGGACCACGCCGCCGCCCGCGTACACCATCGGCTTCTTCGCCTCGAGGAGCAGCTGCACCGCCTTCTTGATCTGGCCGGCGTGGCCCTTGGTCACCGGATTGTACGAACGCATCGAGATCGTCTTCGGGTACGAGAATTCGGCGTGCGCCTGCGTCACGTCCTTCGGAATGTCGACCAGCACCGGGCCTGGGCGTCCCGTTGCCGCGAGGTAGAACGCCTTCTTGATCGTGACGGCGATGTCCTTCACGTCCTTCACGAGGAAGTTGTGCTTCACGCAGGGCCGCGTGATGCCGACGGTATCGCATTCCTGGAACGCGTCCTGGCCGATCGCGTGCGTCGGCACCTGGCCGGTGATCACGACCATCGGGATCGAATCCATGTAGG
>JBDTLY010000178.1:0-6785 GCA_039934535.1 Casimicrobiaceae bacterium
GCGCCGAGGACGGCATCGTGCTCGTCGACTACGACAAGTGCATCGGCTGCAAGTATTGCGCGTGGGCGTGCCCGTACGGCGCGCGCGAAATCGATCCCGAGCGCAAGGTGATGACCAAGTGCACGCTGTGCGTCGACCGGATCCACGACACGTCGCTGCCGGAATCCGACCGCAAGCCCGCGTGCGTCGCCGCGTGCCCGACGAACGCCCGGCTCTTCGGCGACATCCACGATCCCGAGTCGGCCGTCTCGCGGGCGATCCGCGAAAGCGCGGGCTATGCGCTGATGCCCGAGTGGGGGACGAAGCCCGCGAACCATTACCTCCCGCGGCGGCAGACGCAGATGCGCGTCCATGCCGACGCGCTGCAGCGCGCGGACAATCCGCTCAAGGTCGACGGGCTGCTGCCGAAGCCGCCGGAGTCCGATCCGTCGCTCGACGACGTCATGTCCTGGTAGGGGGCAGGACGATGCGCCCCGCCTTTTCCGTGCTGCTGCTGACGACGCTGATCGGCGCCGGACAGGGATTGTTTCTCGCGTTGTTCCTGGTGCAAATCTGCACGCTCGCCGGAATCCTGCCGCCGCAGGACGGGCATCGGTTCTACGCGCATGGCAGCCTGCTGGCACTGGTATTGCTCGTCGCGGGGCTCATTGCGTCGTTTTTCCACCTGGGGCGCCCCGAACGCGCGTGGCGCGCTGCGGCGATGTGGCGCACGTCGTGGCTGTCGCGCGAGGTCATCGTGCTGCCGGCGTTCGTGGCCCTCGTGCTGATGTACGGCGTCGCGCACCGTGCAGGCGCGATCGACCCGTCGCTTGCGCTCGGGATCGCCGGGACGGTTGTTGCCTTCGCCCTTTATGTCTGCACGGCGATGATCTACGCGTGCCTGCCGTTCCTGCGCGAATGGGCGAGTCCGCTCACCATCGCCAATTTCATCCTGCTGGGCGGGGCGTCCGGGTTTACGCTGGCCGCGGTGTTCGCGGTTTTCGCGGCGCCGGAGCTGATCAGGTTTTTCGCTGGGGCAGCGTTCGTCCTCACGCTGCTGGGCGGAGCTTGCCGCGTCGCGTCGCTGATCCGCAACGCGCGCTTGCGTCCGAAATCAACGCTGCAGACGGCGATCGGCATCAAGCATCCGCGCATCGTGCAGCGGTCGATGGGCTTCATGGGCGGCTCGTTCAACACCCGCGAATTCTTTCATGGCCGGCCGCTGTCGTTCGTTCGGTCGATCAAGGCGATCTTTCTCGCCGCGGCGTTCGCGCTTCCGCTCCTCCTGCTGGGCGCCGCGTGGTCGGGCGCTCCAACCGCGTTGCTACCGGTTGCGTTCGTCGTCCAGTATCTCGGGCTCCTTGCCGAGCGCTGGTACTTTTTCGCGGAAGCCAACCACCCGCAGAACCTCTACTACCAGGCCATTGCGTAATGGCGCTCGTCGATCCGCACGGCGGCGCCGGGCTGAAGCCGCTGCTCCTCGAAGCCGACCTGCTCGCCGCGGAGCGCCTCCGCGCCGCGACGCTGCCGCAGCTCACGGTCAGCTCGCGCGAAAAGGGCGACCTCGTGATGCTCGGCATCGGCGGCTTTACACCACTCACGGGCCTCATGTCGCGGGCCGACTGGAAAGGCGTTTGCGACGACATGGCGACGGCGAGCGGCCTCTTCTGGCCGGTCCCGATCACGCTGTCGTCCACGATGGCGTTCGCGGAATCCGTACGCGTCGGACAGGACATCGCGCTCGTCGACCCGGACGACGGCGTGCCGCTGGCCACGATGACGATCGCCGAAAAATATGCGATCGACAAGGCGCACGAGTGCGCGTCGGTTTTCCGCACCACGGATGTCGCGCATCCGGGCGTGGCGCTCGTCATGGCCCAGGGCGACGTGAACCTCGCAGGGCCCGTCAAGGTACTGTCGACGGGTGGATTCGAGGCGAAATTCGGCGCGCTGTTCATGACGCCAGCGCAGACGCGCGCGCTCTTCGCCTCGCTCGGCTGGTCGACGATTGCTGCCTTCCAGACGCGCAACCCGATGCATCGTTCGCACGAGTACCTGGTCAAGGTGGCGATCGAAATGTGCGACGGCGTGCTCGTGCATTCGCTCCTGGGCGCGGTGAAGGCGGGCGACATCCCGGCCGATGTCAGGACGAAGGCGATCGCCGCGCTCGCGGAGCACTATTTCGTCAAGGACACCGTCGTGCAAGCTGGCTATCCGCTCGACATGCGCTACGCCGGTCCGCGCGAGGCACTTCTCCATGCGGTCTTCCGCCAGAACTTCGGCTGCTCGCACCTGATCGTCGGGCGCGACCATGCAGGCGTGGGCAATTACTACGGGCCGTTCGACGCGCACCGCATCTTCGACGAGATACCTAAAAACGCGCTGCAGACGCAGCCGCTCAAGTTCGACGTCACGTTCTGGTGCTATCGCTGCGGCGGCATGGCCTCGGCCCGCACGTGCCCGCACGACGACGCCGACCGGCTGAACGTGTCCGGGACGCAATTGCGCCAGTGGCTCGCCGGCGGCGCGGAGGTGCCGCCGGAATTCAGCCGGCCCGAGGTGCTGGCGATCCTGCGCGGGTACTACGCCGGTGTGGGCACCTCCCCGACGGGATGAACGAGCGCTTCGAGAACATCAACCTGCTGCGCGCGTTTGCGGCGCTGGCCGTGGTCGTCTATCACGTGATCACGTTCATGAATTGGGAGGCCTTTCCGTTCGGAGGCCCGCTACTGGTATTCCGAATTGGTTGGGTCGGTGTCGACCTCTTTTTCGTCATCAGCGGATACGTCATTACGCGGAGCGCGCTTGCGTTATGGCGACGGGACGGTAGCAACTTTCGGCAGGATTTCTGGGCGCGGCGGCTGTCACGGATCGTACCGCTCTATTTGCTCACCTGTGCGCTGTGGATCGTGTTTTTCAAACAGGATTTTTTCGATCACGGCCAAGGTCGATGGCTGGTGCAGGTCGGCACGCACCTGACGTTCACGCACAGCTTTTTCCCGACTACATTCGACTCCATTGACGGCGTCAACTGGACGCTCGCGCTCGAGATGCAATTCTATCTGTTGGTGGCCGTGTTCGTTGCGTGGATCGCGAGGGCGCCCGGCTGGCGCATCTGGCTCTTTTGCATGCTGATCGCGTGGACGTGGCGCGGTGCCATATTCTATTTTTACGGCCACCTCACGCCCGGCCTTCTGTTCATGCGTTTGATGCAGTTGCCCGGCGTCCTGGACGAGTTTGGCGCCGGCATCTTTCTTGCGAAGCTGCTGGACCCTCGCCCAAGTCCAACTCGACTTGCGGGTTTGATCTGGGTCGCTGCCGCAATCGCCGCGGGAACGGCGTGCTTCGGCATCTACTGGGCACATGCCGAGTATTGGGACAACCGCGCCATGATCATCTTCTGGCGAACGTCCCTCGGCACCTTCTTCCTGTGTGTCGTCGCTGCTGCCATCCACTTGCCATCGATCGCGAAGACGTGGCCGCTGCGGCCGGTCTGGTACCTGGGCGTCGTGAGCTACGGCGTCTACCTCTGGCACATGTTCGCGGTCAAGCTCTGCCTCATGATCCCGGACGTCACGCCGCTGCAGGCGCTCGGAATCACGCTCGGCCTGACCGTGCTGCTCGCCGCGATGTCATGGCATTTCTTCGAAAAGCCGATCCTCGATTTCGGTCGCCGGTTCCACGGGCGTTCGGCGCCGCCGCAGCAGACGGCGGCGGCTGGCGAATCCTGACGCACCCGCCGTGAACGGCTACGCGGCGCCGGACGCCATCGCGTTTTTCACGACTGGCGCGAGATGCGTTGGCACCGCGATCAGCGCAACGGCGGCGGCGAGGCCGCGCGCCGACATCTTTTTCGCGGTCTTGCCCAGGATGTCGGCGAACTTCTCCGGATCGTATTGCGCGTGCGCGGCGACGAATCCGGCGAGGTAGCTCTCGAGGAACACGAGCCCGACGACATCCTCCAGCGCCTGCGCGTCGGGATCGGACTTCAACGCTTCCTTCTTGAGCAGCGCGCCCACGCGCGCAATCGTCGCCTCGTCGTAGCCGGCGTCGCGCAGCATGTCGCCCGCAACCTGCGCGTGGAACTTGTTCAAGCGCTTGCGCCATTGCAGGTAGCCGATGCGGTCCATCGCGTAGTCGCTGCGTGGAATCTTCCACCGCTGGATATGCTGGCAGCGCGCTGCAAGCCGCAGGACCTCGGACGCGTCCGGGGAGAACCGCGCGAGCATCGCCGTCATCCGCTCGGCGTATACCAACTCCTTCGGGCGCGCGCGCCCGTCGATGATCTCTTCGTTGGGGTCCTCGGAATTCGCGGCATCGAACCGCGCGATGGCGTCGTCGAAGCGGTCGCGCGCTCCGGACTCATTCGCCAACTCATTTGCCAACTCACTTGCCAAGCTCTGCCTCGATCTCGACGACGGGACGGCACTTCCGGCCACATATTTCGATAATACGCCGCCCGACCGCCCCGCATGCCGCGACCGGTGGCACAATCTGCGTCATGCCGGACCGCGGAATCGAACTCGGGTTGGCCCGTACAGGCGAGGCGACGGCGCTCGCCGCGATGTCGCGCGACCTCATCGAAGCGGGGCTCGGCTGGACGTACCGCACGCCGCGAATGGCGGCGCTGATCGCCGACGCCGCGCTCGCCGTGCTCGTGGCGCGCGACGACGCAAAGCCCGTCGCCTTCGCGATCATGCGCTTCGGCGACGAACGGGCGCGCCTCATGCTGCTCGCGGTGCAGCCGGCGTGGCGCCGCGTGGGAATCGCGCGACGGATGCTTTGCTGGCTTGCCGACTCGGCCGCGGCGGCCGGCACGGCCTCGATCCACGTCGAGCTGCGCGCCGGCAACATTCCCGCACACGACCTGTACGAAGCCGCCGGTTTCAGCGAAACGTTTCGCGTGCCCGGCTACTACCAGGGCCGCGAGGCCGCCGTGCGCATGGTCCGCGTGTTGCGCGCGCCCGGCGCGGTGGTCCCGGCCTGGCAGCCGCCGGCCGGGTAGCAACCCGTCTCCGTAACATCCTTTTACACGATCGGCGTCATCCTTCGCCGCGGAAACCGCGTTGGAAGAAGCACGGCGCCGAGGCGTTCCGCCGCGGGCGCCCGGACTTCCAACGACCAGGAGGACACGCCATGCGACTCACCCACACCGCCATTGCGCTCGCCGTCGGCGCGCTTGTTTCCGGTCCCGCGTGTGCCCAGGGCACCGCCGCCACCGTCCAGCGGGACGTGAATCAGCAACAGCGCATCGAGCAAGGCTTGCAAAGCGGCCAGCTGACGACCGGCGAGGCCGCGAAGCTGGAGAAGCAGGAAACGAAGGTCGAGACGATGCAGAAGAACGCACTCAAGGACGGGACGCTCTCTCCGGCGGAAAAAGCGCGCCTGACGAAAGCACAAAACGCCACCAGCGCCAGCATCGCCGCCCAGAAGCACGACGCGCAGGTCGGTAATCCGAATTCGGCGTCCTCGAAGCGGATGCAGGCCGACGTGCAGCGCAACGTGAACCAGCAGGCGCGCATCGCGCAGGGCGTGAAGTCAGGCGAGCTCACGAACACGGAAGTGGCGAAGCTCGAGCGTGGCCAGTCGCACGTCACCGGCAAGGAAGCGCGCGCCGGCGCGAACGGTCGTGTCGGCGCGGCGGAGCAAGCCAACATCCAGGCCGCCGAGAACCGCCAGAGCGCGCACGTCTACGGCAAGAAGCACAACGCGACGATCAAGCAATAGCGCACGCGACGCGCGCGCAGTCGCTGGACGCTAAGCCAGCGACTGCGTGTCGCCGTCGACGGGGAGCGCGTGACCCGAGATATTGGCGCCCGCGGGTGAGGCGAGGAAGACGATGGCGTTCGCGATGTCGTCGGCGCTGACCATGCGCCGCAACGAGACCTTCGCGAGCGCCTCGTCGCGGGCGACTTCGGGCGCGATTCCGCGCGCCGTGGCGCGGTTCGCGAACACCGCGTCGATGCGCGGCCCCGCGACCGACCCCGGACAGATCGCGTTCACGCGCACGCCGAACGGCCCGAGCTCGATCGACAGCGATTTCGTGAAGCCGATCACGCCCCATTTCGTCGCCGCGTAGGGCGTGCGCAGCGGAAAGCCGAAGCGCCCGGCCGCCGACGACAGGTTCGCAATACTCGCGTTGGCGCTTTTCTTGAGCAGCGGGATCGCCCGCTGCGCGCACAGGAATTGCCCCGTCAGGTTGACGGCGAGCGTGCGCTCCCAGTCCGCGAGCGCGACCTCCTCGCATGGCGCGGTCGGCCCGGCGATGCCGGCATTGTTGACGAGCGCGTCGAGGCCGCCGAGCGTGGCGGACGCGACATCGAAAAGACGGCCGACCGACGCGGTATCAGCCACGTCGCACTCGATCTGGCCGAACGCGGCGTCGCTTGCGGCCACACTCGCGAGCGCTTTCCTGTCTACGTCGCAGACGAAAACGCGCGCCCCTTCGCGGGCGAACGCGCGCGCCGTCGCGAGACCGATGCCCGAAGCCCCGGCGGTCACCAGCACGCGCAGTCCGGCAATTTTGAGATCCATGGCGTCCGGCGTCGGGATGGGAGGGCAAGCAGGATGGACAACACGTCGACGATTGGATTATAACTGCGGGGCTAGCGGGCGACTGCAAGCGACCACAACGAGTCGCCGAGCCCGCCGTACCGCCACCCCAAGGAGGAGTCATGAATCGCTCGCCGGTCAGCCATCGTCGTCGTCAGGTCTTGCAAGGTGCCGGTGCGGCAACCGCCCTCGGCGCACTAGGATTTCCCGCCATCGTGAAGAGCCAGTCCGACGCCATCCGCTTCGGCCACCTG
>JBDTLY010000179.1:0-6749 GCA_039934535.1 Casimicrobiaceae bacterium
CCGCGCTCGCAGCCGAACTGGAACTTGTTGCGCGAATCGTCGATCGACCACGAGCTGTTGGTTTCCATCAGCACGCCAGTTTCGATGCCCGCGATCATGTCGGCGAGTGAAGCGTCGCCGGGCTCGAGGTTGAGGTTGGCCATGCGGTCGATCGGCGGACGGTTCCAGCTGTCCGCGCGCGCATTCGACGTGCCCGGCAACCCGGCGCGCGCCTGCGAAATCGCGCCGCCCAACGGCCGCTCGAGGATGCCGTTCTTGATCAGGTGGACCTTTTGCGCCAGCGTGCCGTCGTCGTCCCAGCCGTAGCTCGCGAGCTCCTCGCCGCGGGTCGGGTCGAAGGTGACGTTGAGCAGATCCGAGCCGTAGCGGTAGCTGCCGAACATGTCCGGCGTGACGAAGCTCGTCCCGGCGAAGTTGCGCTCGTCGCCGAGGATCCGGTCGAGCTCCAGCGGATGCCCGATCGACTCGTGGATCTGCAGGATCATCTGGTCGGGCGCGAGGAGCGCGTCCATCGTGCCCGTCGGGCAATTCGGCGCGGCGATGAGTTCTATCGCTTCATCGGCGATGCGGCGCGCGGCGCCGTCGAACCCGAAGCGGGCCAGGATTTCGCCGCCGCCCTGCTGGCAGATGCCGCGATAGCCGTGGAGGGTGCGCGTCTGCGTGTCGCCGTCGGCGTGCGCCGTGACCGACATGCCGGGGAACAGAAAGCGGTAGCGCTGCACGAGGTCGCCGCCTTCGCTGGTGACGAGCCGATGGGTCGCATTGCGAACCTCCATGCTCGTTTCCCAGTCGACGATGCGCGAGTCGATCGCCGCCGATTGCGACTCCCGCATCAGCAGCTCGAACCAGTCGCGCCGAGACGGCGACGGCGCCAGCAGAGAGGGCGACGCATATTCGCCGCGGGCCGCGGGACGCGGCAGGGTCGCGACGTCGAGCAAGGAGAAGCGGGCGGTGGCGCGCGCCCAGGCTGCCGCGCGCTCGAAGGCGGCGCGCAGGCCGGCAGGCGACATGTCGCTCGTCGCAGCGTACCCGTAGCCGCCGCCGGCGTAGACGGAGGCCATCGCGCCGCGGTCGGTCGCGGCGCACAGCGGCAGCGCGACGTTCTTGCGGACGGTGTAGTTCTCGCTCGTCTCTTCTACGATGCGCAGCGACCAGAAGTCGACGGCGGGGGCGAGGGAGGAAAGGTCGGACAGGGTGAAGCGGTCGGCGTCGGGCATTCGGGTCTCGAAGTCCAGTGGATTGCGCGCGTCGGGATCGCCGGCGCGCGCAAAAGCGTCGGATTATAGACCAGCGGGCGCGCCGCGCTCCGACAGGGCCACCAGCGCATCGCCCACGACTCGGCAGATCCGCCAGTCTGGGAGCACCGCCGCGCCGAGGGACTGGTAAAAATCGATGGCGGGCTTGTTCCAGTCGAGAACGGCCCACTCGAAGCGGCCGCAGTCCCGCGCCCGCGCGATGCCCGCGAGTGAGCGAAGCAGGGCGTGCGCACAGCCCCGGCGCCGGAATTCAGGGCGCACATAGAGATCCTCGAGCCACAGCCCGCGGCGGCCGAGGAAGGTCGAAAAATTGTGGAAGTAGAGGGCGAACGCCGCCGGCTTGTGCGCCTCCCACGCGACCAGCACTTCGGCGGCCGGACGGGGACCGAAAAGCGCGGCGTCGAGGTCGGCCGCGTTGCTGACGCAAAGGTGGAGCAGCTTTTCGTACGCCGCGAGCTCGCGGATCATCGCGTGGATCGCGCCCAGGTCCTCGCGCCGGGCGGGACGGATGTCGAATCCGGTAGCGCTCAAGGGCGGTGTTTCACGCGCGCCGGCTAGTTGCCGCGCGCGGCGTTGATCCGGTCGAGCTTGGCCGCATAGAGCTCGTGTTCCTTCCGCGTCGTGCTGTACTCCAGCGCGATCGCGAGCTGCGCGCGCGCCTGCTCGACATCGCCGAGGCCCGCGTACGCGGCGGCGAGCCAGTAATGGAATTCATGGTAGCGCGGCGCGCGATCGAGTTCCTTGACGAACAGATCCCGCGCGAGGCGGTAATTCTCATCCTTCATGGCCTTGAGGCCGAGGTTGAAATAGCTGAAGGGAGGATTGGGCTCCAGCTTTTCGAGCTTGCGCGACAGCGCCGCCGCTTCGGCGATATGCCCGCCCTCGTTGAGGACCGTGACCAGGTTGGCCATGACCCGCGTGTTCTCGGGCTCGCGCTCGTTGGCGTAGGCAAGCACCTTCAATGCCTCGTCCGGGTTGCCGTGCCGCCGATACACAATGCCGAGCGTGTTGTAGGAGCTCGAGAATTGCGGATCGGCGCCGATGGCCGCGCGCGCCCACCAATAGGCGTCATCGAGCCTTCCGCGGGCGAACGCCTCGGCGGCGCGGTTGTTCATGTACATCGCGACGATGGTGTCCTCGGAAATCACCTTTACCGGGAGGCCGCGCAAGAGCTGCGGTGGCAGGAAATCGATGGTCATGTTCTCGATCGCGGTGTGCGCTATCCCCAGCTCGGACTGTTTTTTGCCGAGCGTCAGGTTCACGTGACCGATGAAGAACTGGATGTCGCCGCTGCGGCTCCACGTCTCGTCCACGTTGACGGACTGGAACCAGACAGGAAGCCCGAGCGCCTTCGCGAATGCGGCCGACATGATGACGAGCGACAGGCAATTGCCCGAGCGCACGGCAAAAGCCTGTGCCGCGTTGCGGGTCTCGACCGAGTCGTAGTCGAGCCGGAGCTGGCCCTGGTTGTAGAGCGACTCGAAAAACCCCGGATGCAGCCCCTTTTCGCGTATCTGCACCGCCATGTCGGTGCGCAGATAGACCTTCATTTCGGGGCTGAGCGCGAAGATGTCCGCCCGGTCGATCTTTTCGGTGGGCGCGTGGAACAGCGCGTCGTTGAACAGGTCGGTCCGCGGCGGCGTTACGGGGGCGGTCGCGCATGCGGCGGCGAGGAGGGAAAGCAGCAAGACGGTGCAGGTTCTCATCTCGCGTTTCCTTGGCCGGGGGTCCCGGCGGCGACTTCCGCCCGTCGAATGTCGTTCACGTGGCGCGGGCTCGCGGAAAAAATTCATTCTATCCCCAAAACGAGGCGGTCGAGCAAGGATGAGGGGCTGGCGAACTTCGCTCGCCGTTCCGGTTTGGCCGATATGGATCCACCAATGCCATGACGCCGCCATGGTTTCTGGACTCCTTCGCAACCCTGAACATTTGGATAGGCGGCATCGGCGCGAAGTTCAAGGGGAAGCGTCTTGAAAGACAATGCAAATGTATCGCGACAGCGACAGAAACCCTACGCTTCATATGTCTTTTGCCCTCGCCTCTGAACATCGGCTTTAGTGCACTGCAATATCGCAAACCTGGACTCCCGATTGCAACGGGAAGGGCACGGAGCAGGCGGAATGAACGCACGGGATTTGTGCAGCGCACGCCTGCCTTGAAACCGTTGTTCGGAAGGCCGGCGTCGAAAGGAAGTCCCCGGCCGGGACCTGAAAATAATCGTCGAGTTGGGCGGATCGCACCGGAACCGGTAGCAAATTTGCAACAACCTTGCGGGCTGCCCTCCCTCGGCGGTGGGTTTTCGTTGCGGCAGATTTCCGCGCCGGGTTAATGTCTCAACTGCTTTGTGCGCGGGCAATCGCTATGCGCGCAACCAGGCGACGCCACGAGCGTTTCCGTTTGGTGAATCATCAATCTCTGGGGGCCCACAATGAAGTTGAACAAAAAGCATTTGTCGCTTGCCATCGCGAGGGCATTGAGCGCGGGGGCGGTCGTCGGCCTGGCGGCGCCGATGGTCTATGCGCAGACACCACCGCCGGTGCAGAAGATCGAGAAGATCGAGGTCACGGGCTCCCGCATCCCGTCTCTCAATCTCGAAAGCGAAAGCCCGGTTTCGGTGATCACGGCGCAGGACATCGGCTTCACCGGCCTCGTGTCGACGTCGGACATCCTGAACCAGCTGCCGCAGGCCTTTGCCGACTACGGCGGCAACCTGGCCAACGGCGCGACCGGCACGGCGTCGATCAACCTGCGTAATCTCGGCGCGGCCCGCACGCTGGTGCTGATCGACAATCGGCGCGTGCCGGCCGGCAGCCCGACGTTCTGGCCGACTGACATCAACGCGATTCCCGCGCCCCTGATCCAGCGGATCGAAGTGCTGACCGGCGGTGCATCGGCGGTCTACGGCTCGGACGCCGTCGCGGGTGTGGTGAACTTCATCATGAACGACCACTTCGAGGGCGTTCAATTCAGCTGGAACGGCAACGGGTACAACCACCAGCAGCACAGCTTCGTCGGCGACATCGTCGCTGGACGTGCCGCGACGAACCCGGCCCAGTTCCAGGTGCCGGGCAATGTGAGCCTCGACGGCCAGACGCAGAACATCAGCATGACGCTGGGCAGCAACTTCGCCAACGGCAAGGGCAACGCCACGATCTTCTTTTCGTACCAGCAAAGCGACCCGATCCTGCAATCGACCCGCGATTTCAGCGCGTGCGCGCTTGACGAGTTCGGCGGCGCCAACAGCGACGAGTGGGAATGCGGCGGTTCGTCGACGGCCTATCCGGGCCGCTTCCGCCTGACGTCCGGTGGCAGTCAATACACGATCGCCAATGCCGCCGGCGGCGTGCGTCCGTACAACGCCGCCGCCGACCAGTTCAATTTCGCGCCGTACAACTACTACCAGCGGAACGACACCCGGTATAACTTCAACGCGTTCGCGCACTACGACGCGTTGCCGAACGTGCGGGTGTATTCCGAGTTCGACTTCATGGACGACTTTACGACCGCGCAGATCGCGCCGAGCGGCATCTTCTACGGCCAGCCGATCACGCTGAGCGCGGAAAACCCGCTGCTGTCACAATCATTCAAGGACGCATTCGGCCTCACCCCCGGAACGACCCAGGACCTGTTCATCGGCCGCCGCAACCAGGAAGGCGGCGGGCGCCAGGACAACCTTCGCCACACCAGCTATCGCGTCGTGATCGGCGCCAAGGGTGACATCCTCGACAACAAGTGGGACTACAACTTCTGGTGGCAGTCGGGCAAGGTCGTCTATCAGGAAAACTACCAGAACGACTTCTCGATCTCGCGTATCGGCCGCGCGCTGAACGTGGTCAAGGACCCGACCACGGGCGCGCCCGTTTGCGCATCGGCGCTGGACGGCTCCGATCCGCTGTGCGTGCCGTACGACATCTTCCACATCGATGGCGTCACGCAAGCGGCGCTCAGTTACCTGCAAACGCCGGGGTTCCAGAGCGGCACGACCGAGCAAAGCGTCGTCGGCCTCAACCTGACCTCCGACCTCGGGCAGGCGTATGGCTGGCGGCTGCCGATGGCCAAGAACGGCGTCGGCGTCGCGTTCGGCCTCGAGCGCCGCGTTGAAAAGCTCTCGCTCCTCACCGACCCGCAATTCTCGATCCCGGACCTCGCCGGGCAGGGCGGGCCGACGATTGGCCTCAGCGGCCAGTACACCGTGGTGGAACCGTACGCGGAAGTTCGCGTCCCCATCATGGAAAACCAGCCCTGGGCGCATTTGCTGAGCGTGAGCGGCAGCTACCGGTATTCGGATTACAGCACCGACCAGACGACGAACTCCTTCGGTCTCGGCGCGGAATGGGCGCCGGTGAAGGAAGGGCGGCTGCGCGGCAGCTACCAGCAGGCGGTGCGCGCCGGCAACGTCATCGAGCTGTTCCAGGCGCAGGGTCTTAACCTCTTCAACATGAGCGCCGATCCCTGCGGCCCGACGATGACCGCGACGCTGGCGCAGTGCTTGCGCTCGGGCCTTCCGGCGAACCTGTACGGATTCGACGGTCTCGACAGCCCGGCCGGCCAGTACAACTTCCTGCAGGGCGGCAACCCGGCGGTCAAGCCCGAAACGGCCAAGACGTACTCGCTGGGTGTCGTGCTGCAGCCGTTGCCGAACCTGAGCGCGACGATCGACTACTGGAGCATCAAGGTCGAGGACGTGATCGGCATCATCCCGCCGAACCTGGCGTTGAACCAGTGCCTGCAAAGCGGCGTGTTATGCGACCTGGTCCACCGCGACCAGTTCGGCTCGCTGTGGCTTTCGGGCGGCGGCTTCGTCGATGGCCTCAACCAGAACCTGGGCAGCTACAAGACCACGGGTATCGACTTCACGTTGAACTGGAACACGCCGATCAAGAATTACGGCAGTGCGTCGGTCAGCTTCAACGCGACATACCTCGACACGTTCATCACCCAGCCGCTGCCTGGCGGGGACTCGTATGACTGTGCCGGCTTGTATGGGGTCACCTGTGGAACGCCGTTGCCGGTATGGCGCCACAAGCTGCAAGGGATCTGGAACACCCCGTGGAACGTGAGCGCGGCGCTGACCTGGCGCTATTTCAGCTCGGTGGACATCGACACGACCAGCTCCAATCCGCTGCTGGTCGGCGACACCGTCCCGATCACGTCCAAGCTTTCGGCGCAGAACTACATCGACCTCGCATTGCAATGGAACGTCGACAAGAACTGGTCGATCCGCGGCGGCATCAACAATGTCTTCGACCGCGATCCTCCGATCGCGTCCTCGTTGATCGCGGGCCCGCCGTACGGCAACGGCAACACGTATCCGCAGGTGTACGATGCGCTTGGCCGGAACATGTTCGTGAACGTCACGGCGAAGTTCTGATCTGAGGCAGCACAGCAGCATTCCACGGCGAGCTTCGGCTCGCCGTTTTTTTGCCTTGCGTTTCAGCGCGTGGCGGCCCGCCGGGCCGCGGGTTCAGAGCTGCTCGAAGCCGGCGGCGCCGC
>JBDTLY010000180.1:0-6744 GCA_039934535.1 Casimicrobiaceae bacterium
CTGACCGCCCCCGAGATGACCGTGCTGATCGGCGGCATGCGCGCCCTCGATGCGAACGTGGGGCACGCGAAGCACGGGGTGTTCACCAGGCGCCCGGGGACGCTGACCAACGACTTCTTCGTGAACGTGCTTGACATGAATACGAAGTGGCAGAAGTCCGCCACGTCGGAAGGCGTGCTGGAGGGGCGCGACCGGACGACGGGCGAACTCAAGTGGACGGGCACCGTCGTCGATCTCATCTTCGGTTCGAACTCGCAACTCCGCGCCCTCGCGGAAGTCCATGCGTGCAGCGACTCGGAGCACGCGTTCGTGCGCGACTTCGTGGCCGCCTGGAGCAAGGTGATGAACCTGGATCGCTTCGATCTGGCGTGATACCGCAGGATTGGCGTGCAAAGTCCTCGAATGCGCAGCCTCGACCCGGCTTCAGGTTGTCCCGAACCGGCCCGGGGTGGTCTCGCAACGCGTTGTTGCCCATGGCGCATTGCTCCTGCACATCCGTCGTTCCCGAGTTCGCGGGAACGACGGATCGTCGGACAAGCATTTCCGTAACGCCCAAAAGATCGATTGTCAGTTTGCGCTCCGCGCAGGCGCGAAGTCCGCCTCCCGCGCGCAGCGCCTCGCCGCTCTGGTGCCGCCGCCGCGAATCTACTACCACCGCTACTTCGGAACGCTGTCGCGGACGGCCGCCAGCGGGAAATTTCGGCGGCGACCGTCAACGGCAGGAGTTGGCCGACTGCGGTCGCGCGATGCAATTCCCATTTCGTCGCCCCAGCCGCCTGGCTTGCAGGCCGATGCCCGGAAGACTCCATTCGCCGCCTGACGCCGCCCCGGACTAGAATCGCGGTTCCGCCGTCCCTCGAATGCCCTCTCGCATGAACGAGCCAAAGACCCTCCGCGAAGCCTCCTGCGCCGACGACTACGATCCGAACTCGATGCCGGTGGAGCGCGCACGCGCGCTGATCCGCACTTTTCTCGCGCCGGTCACGGCGACGGAACGCGTCCACATCCGGCAGGCGCTCGGTCGCGTGCTCGCCGCCGACATCGCCTCGCCACACGATGTTCCAGGTCACGACAATTCCGCCATGGACGGGTACGCGGTGCGTTTCGCCGATCTTGCGCCGGACGGCGAAACGGTCCTCACGCGCATCGGCGAATCGTTCGCCGGCAAGCCCTCGAACGCAGCGGTCGGACCCGGACAGTGCGTGCGGATCTTCACCGGTGGCGTCATGCCGCAAGGCGCTGACTCCGTGGTCATGCAGGAACGCGCGACGGTCGACGGCGAGCATGTGCGCATGGCCGGCGGCGCCCTCGCGAAGGCAGGGCAGAACCGCCGCTTCGCCGGCGAAGACGTGAAGCGCGGGCAGGTCGTGTTCGCCGCCGGGCAATACGTGCGCCCCGCGGAGCTCGGCATGCTGGCCTCGCTCGGAATCGTCGAGGTGACGGTCTTCCGGAAGCTGCGCGTCGCGTTCTTCTCGACCGGCGATGAGCTCAAATCGATCGGCGCCCCGCTCGCCGCCGGTGAAATCTACGACAGCAACCGCTATACGTTGTACGGCATGCTTGCGCGCCTCAACTGCGATGCAATCGACATGGGCGTCATCCCCGATGCTCCCGAAGCGGTCGAGCGCGCGTTCGCCAGCGCCGCCGGATGCGCGGACGTAGTCATCACGTCGGGCGGCGTGTCGGTCGGCGAGGCGGACTTCGTCAAGACGCTGCTCGACAAGCTGGGCGAGGTCCTGTTCTGGAAGATCGCGATGAAGCCGGGCCGCCCGCTCGCATACGGAAAGATTGGCGATGCGCATTTCTTCGGCCTGCCGGGAAATCCGGTGGCCGTGATGGTCACGTTCTACGCCTTCGTGCAGGACGCGCTCAAGATCCTGCAAGGGCAACGCACAATCGCCGCGGCGCCAATGTTCAAGGTGCCGCTCGCGGCGCCAATTCGCAAAGTGCCAGGGCGCACGGAGTTCCAGCGCGCGATCCTCGCGCAGGACGCCGCCGGCGCCTGGACGGTGCGCACGACCGGCGACCAGGGCTCGGGCATCCTGTCGTCGATGTCGCGCGCGAATTGCTTCGTCGTGCTGACCCCGGACACCGGCAACGTCGCCGCCGGCGAAACGGTCGACGTCCAGCTGTTCGAAGGTCTGATCTGACCGCAGCACCGCAGGCGGGTGCCGCGCCTGCGTCGGCGCCGACGCGCGCCGAGGCATTCCGCTATTGGCTGAAGCTCGGCTTCCTGAGCTTCGGCGGGCCGGCAGGGCAGATCGCGCTCATGCATCACGACCTCGTCGACGGAAAGCGCTGGATCTCCGAGCGGCGCTTCCTGCACGCGCTCAACTACTGCATGGTGCTGCCGGGTCCCGAGGCACAGCAGCTCGCGACGTACATCGGGTGGCTCATGCACCGGACGTGGGGCGGAATCGTCGCGGGCGCGCTGTTCGTGCTGCCCTCGCTCGTCATCCTGATCGCGCTGTCGTGGCTTTACATGGCGTACGGCGACGTGCCGGCGGTGGCGGGAATCCTCTACGGCATCAAGCCCGCCGTCGTCGCGATCGTGCTGCACGCGGCGTGGCGGATCGGCACGCGCGCGCTGAAACGGCCCACGCTGTGGGCGATCGCCGCGGCGGCGTTCGTCGCGATCTTCGCGTTCAGCGTGCCGTTTCCAGTGATCGTTATCGCCGCGGGCATGATCGGGTACATCGGGGGACGCGTCGCACCGGGGGAATTCGCGGTGGGCGGCGCGCACGGCGCCACGAGCGGCGCGCACGCGCCGGCCGTGATCGACGACGACACGCCGACGCCGCCCCATGCGCGCTTCCGCTGGTCGCGGCTCGCGCTCGTCGCCGGGATCAGCGTCGCGCTGTGGCTCTTCGTGCTCGGGATGCTGGTCGCAAGCTACGGGCCGGGCTCCACCCTCTCGCGGATGGGCTGGTTCTTCACCAAGGCGGCGCTGCTGACGTTCGGCGGCGCGTACGCCGTGCTCCCGTACGTCTACCAGGGCGCGGTCGAGACCTACGCGTGGCTCACGCCGGTTCAGATGATCGACGGACTGGCACTCGGCGAAACCACGCCCGGTCCCCTGATCATGGTCGTCGCGTTCGTGGGCTTTGTCGGCGGCTGGACCAAGGCGATCTTCGGCCCCGATTCGCTCGCGCTCGCGGGCATCGCCGGTGCGTGCGTCGCGACGTTCTTCACCTTCCTGCCGTCTTTCCTGTTCATCCTCGCGGGCGGCCCGCTGGTCGAGACCGCGCACGGCCAGCTACGCTTCACGGCGCCGCTTTCCGGCATCACCGCGGCGGTCGTCGGCGTGATCGTCAACCTCGCGGTGTTCTTCGCGTGGCATGTGTTCTGGCCGCATGGCTGGGACGCCGGCGGCGCGTTGCGGGGCATCGATCTCGCGGGACTCGGCATCGGCGTCGCCGCGGCCGTTGCGCTGTTCCGCTTCAAGGCCGGCGTGATCCCGGTAATCCTCGCCTGCGGCGCCGCCGGACTCGCGCTGCGCGTGATGCTCCCGGTATCATGACGCGCCATCACAGCGGAACCGCCTCTCCATGTCATCGCTGAAGCACCTGATCGAACGCAACCGGGCGTGGGCAGCCGACCTGCGCGAGCGCAATCCCGATTACTTCACTGCGCTCGCCGAGGAGCAGAAGCCGCGCTATCTGTGGATCGGCTGCGCCGACAGCCGGGTGCCGGCCAACGAGGTCACCGGTCTCGCGCCGGGCGAGCTCTTCGTCCATCGCAACGTCGCGAACGTCGTCGTGCACACGGACCTGAACTGCCTGTCGGTGCTGCAGTTCGCGGTCGAGGCGCTCGCGGTCGAGCACGTGATCGTCGTCGGGCACTACGGCTGCGGCGGCGTGCGCGCCGCGTACCAGGGCAAGCCGCTGGGCCTCATCGACAACTGGCTGCGTCACGTGCAGGACGTCGCCACCCGGCACGCCACGCTGCTCGAGCGCATTCCCGATGGGGAGGCCCGTGTCGACCGGCTTTGCGAGCTCAACGTGATCGAGCAGGTCGAGCACGTCGCGCGCACGACCATCGTCCAGGATGCCTGGCGCCGCGGCCAGCCGCTCACGCTGCACGCGTGGATCTACGGGCTGCGCGACGGGCTCGTGCGCGACCTCGGGTTCGAGGCGGACAGCCCGCAGTCGCTTGCCGAGCTCTATCCACAGGCGATCGCCGGCCTCGCGAAATCCGCCGCGGAATAGGCGCCGTCAGCGGCGTGTCGCAGATACCACGCCGCGCACGTCGCGGACGAGCGCCAGCGCGCGCTTCAGCGCTTCGAGGCTCCGCACTTCCAGCGTGAACGCCATGCGACTGCGCATGTCGCGCGTCAGCGTATTGGCCGCGGTGACGTTGATGCGCTCGCGCGAGAACACCTCGGTGACGTCGCGCAGCAGCCCCTGCCGGTCCGCGGCCTCTAGCACGATGTCGACCGGAAACACCTCGTCGCGCGGCGCACCCCAATCGGCGGTGATGAGTCGCTCGGGCTCGCGCGCACGCAGGCGCTCGACCGTCGTGCAGTTCGCGCGATGGATCGTCACCCCCTTGCCGCGGGTGACGAAGCCGACGATGCCGTCGGGCGGCGCCGGCTTGCAGCATCGCGCGAGGACGGTCATCAGTCGGTCCACGCCGAGGACGCTGATGCCGCTGCCGGCGCCAGCGGCCTTGCTCTGCCGCAGCAAGCCGGGCTCGGGGTCGGGCTCCGGCGCTGCCGCCGGTTGCACGACCGCCTTGATCGCCGTCTGAATCTGGCGCGTGTTGAGTTCCTCGCGGCCGACCGCGGCAAAGAGGTCGTCGGACTTCTCGAACCCGGCCTTCACCGCGACTGCGTCGAGGTTGACCGCGGTCGCGCCGGCGCGCGCAAGTTCGCGCTCCACGACCGCGCGGCCATGCGCCAGCGTCTCCTCCAGCTGCTGCGCCTTGAACCATTGCCGGACCTTAGTCCGTGCGCGGTGGCTCGTCACGTAGCCCAGCTCGGGGTTCACCCAATCGCGTGACGGACCCACCGAGGGCCCGGCCTGCTTCGCGGCGATGATCTCGACGCGCTGGCCGTTTTTCAGCACCGTGTTGAGCGGCACCATCGCGCCATCCACGCGCGCGCCGCGGCAGCGGTGGCCAAGGCCCGTATGCACGGCGTACGCGAAATCGACCGGTGTGGCGCCGCGCGGCAGGTCGACGACCTTACCTTGCGGCGTCAGCACGTAGATCGTATCGGTGAAGAGGCTCGTACGGAATGCCGTCAGCCATTCCGACGATCCCGCGACGTCGTCTTTCCAGTCGAGCACCTGGCGCAGCCATGCGATGCGGTCCTCGAAGGCAGGATCGCGGCGCACGGCCTTCTGCCCGGTTTCCTTGTAGCGCCAGTGCGCGGCGACGCCGTACTCCGAGTGCTGGTGCATCTCGGCCGTGCGGATCTGCACCTCGAGCGCCTTGCCCTCGGGCCCGATCACCGCGGTGTGCAGCGAGCGGTAGCTGTTGGCCTTCGGCTTCGCAATGTAATCGTCGAACTCGCCGGGAAGCGGTGTCCATTCATGATGGACGATGCCGAGCGCCGCGTAGCAGTCGCGCACGTCGTCGACGAGGATGCGCACGGCGCGGATGTCGTAGAGCGCGTCGATGCCCACTTCCTTGCGCCGCATCTTGTTCCAGATGCTGTAGATGTGCTTGGGCCGGCCGCTGACGTCGGCCTTGATGCCGGCCTCCGCGAGCTGGCGGCGCAGGAGCTCGATGACGGACTCGATGTAGCGCTCGCGGTCCGCTCGCCGCTCGTCCAGCATTTTCGCGATCGCTTTGTACGTGACGGGATCGAGCGCGCGCAAGCTCAGGTCTTCGAGTTCCCATTTCAGCTGCCACACGCCGAGGCGGTTGGCGAGCGGCGCGAAGAGATCCTGGACTTCGCGCGCGGCGCGATCGCGCGGCTCCGCCATCGACGGCCCCGCCGACACCAGGAAGCGCAGCGCCTGCGTCCGCTCGGCGAGCTTGATCAGCACCACACGGATGTCCTCGACCATCGCGAGCAGCATCTTGCGCAGGCGCTCGGCCTGCGCTGCCCGCTCCTCGGCGTCGCCGGTGGCGGGCACGGCGCGAATCTCATCCATGCGCGCAACGCCCGCGACGAGCGCCGCGACGTCAGCACCGAAGCGTTCGGCGACTTCTTCGCCACTGAAGCCTTTTGCCGCCGGCAGGCCGATCAGCAGCGCGGCGCGGACCGTCGCCGCGTCGAGCTTCAACCCCGCCACGATGGCTGCCGTGCCCGCGGCATGCAAGGCGAGCGGCTCGCCGTCGCGCGAAACCGCGTTGGCGCCGAGCGCGCGCGCGTGCGCGTGCGCCGCGCGAAAGGCCGCGATGTCGTCGTCGGGATAGGCGCCGCGCAATGCGTCGAGCCATGCGGCGATTCCCGGCGCCGCGTCCGATTCGGCGGACGTACGCAAGGATGTCGTCATCGCCGCATTATAGCGACGACGGACGACGGGACCGCCTGGGCTGTCTCAGTCCGCCGCGGCGGCGAACGTCGCGGTGATCGAATCCGCGACCCGCTGCGCGCAGGTATCGGCGGTCCCGCGGTCCGCGGCCTCGACCATCACGCGCAACACGGGTTCCGTGCCGGAGGGACGCAGCAGGATGCGGCCGGCGTCGCCCAGCGCGGCCCGGGCGTCGTCTTCCGCGGCGCGGATCGCCGCGCTGCCCTTCCAGTCGAAGCCTTTCGGCATGCGGACATTGATGAGCCGCTGGGGGAACAGC
>JBDTLY010000181.1:0-6707 GCA_039934535.1 Casimicrobiaceae bacterium
GTTTTTCCTGACTTGCGCAGACAATTTAGACTACGCGGCGTAGAACTGCTCGAGACGGCGGATCACACCGGGGCCTGGCGGATGCCGCCGCGGCGAAGGCCACGGCGTCGCGCGGTCCGCGGCCCAATCAAACTGCACGAACAGATCGCGCGTGAACGGATTGGCTCCCATCGCGGCCAGGTCGACATCGATGGTGCCCGTGCCGGTGAGGTCGACGCCGTCGGTCTCCCAATGGTCGAGCAGACCGTCCTGGTCGCTGTCGAGATGGTGCCCCGCGACGATCAGCTGGTTGCCCCCCGCCAGCGCCCAGAACACGACGCGATGGTCGCCCACACGCGGCGCGCGCGGTCCGAGCGCGATGTCGAGATCCGCGGCCGCGATTGGATCGTGTACCGCGAGCGCGGAAACGACATGCGTGGCCGTCGGTGACTTGATGGTATCGCCGATCTGCACCACCGGGATCGGGCTCGTCCGCGAGAATAGCGTCTCGCTGCCGTCAGCATTGGTTGTCTCGCATATCCCGTTCGGACCCGAGTCAATATAAGGAGGGCTCGTGGCGGTGAGCTGATCATCCCCTCCCATCGCCGGCAACCCGGATCCCGGCAACGAAACGACGCACATATTCTTGTACAGCGGCGCGGTCAGGTCTATCCGGATCGTCCACAGCCCTTTCTGTGCCGAGAACACGAAAGGCTTGCCGTTGGCGGGGTTGATGCGGCTCGCGGCGCTCGGCGTGCCGATAAACGAGACGACGACCGACCCATCGGTGTTCCCGTGGGTGTCGGGCGTATAGGTGATGCCCACGCGACTGTCGACGTCGATCGACTGCATGAAAATCTTCCTGCCTGCGCCATCGAAGCCCAACTCCTCCTTCTGGTAGGTCGCGTTCTCGCCGACAATGCGCACGAGCCGCCTCGGATTGCCCGGAAGCGGGAGCTGGATCGAAAGAAAGATGCCGTCGCCGTGCCCTCGATTGCCGGCGAACGCGATCACCTTGCCGTCCTTGGTCATGCCCGGCGCCTGGCCGAGAACGGTGAAGCCGTCGGAAGCTCCGGCGATTTGCGCCTGCGTGCTGAGTGCGTAGTTGAAGAGCAGGATCGGATCGGTCGCATTGCGCGCCCGCACGAGCACTCGCCCATCGTCGGCGATCACCGGCCGCGACAGCGATGTGTTCATGCCGAACTCATGCTGAATACCGGCATCCGACGCATTGAACGGGTTCTGGACGACCGTGCCGAGGTACCGGTTCGGCAGGCTGCGCAACGCGTTGAACGCGATCTGCGACACACACGTCTCGCCGGCGTCGCACACGCCATCCTTGTTCCCGCTCAAGGCCATGAAGCGGTCCTCGAGCACCTTCGTGTTGTTGATCCACGGAAACGGGTACAGGAGGTCGTACGGAGGGGTACCCGATACCCCTTTCACCAGCACCGAGTTGTCGTCTGGCGTGGCGGATCGGAATACGCGAAATTCGTGCAGGGCGGACGGCAAATTGCGGGTCACCGTCCCGACCTCGTCGTTGCCGTTGATGCGCACCGCCTGGAAAAACGTGCGGTTGGGCGAATGGAAGCTCGGGGAGATATCGGTGACGCCCGACACCGGCGTCCACAGATAGACAGATTCGCCGCCCGAAAACCTGCCGACGAACGCGACCTTGCCCTTGTTGTTGATCGACGGTCCGTCGCCAAAAGTCGTGAATCCCGCGACTCCGGACTCGGCGACGACGTCGAACTTATAGAAGACGCTCGCCGGCGCTGGGCCGGCGGTCATCGCAATGGCCAGCGCAACCATCACGCGCGTCGCTGCCCGCGCTACGATATGAGCGTAGCCCTTTCCTGACTCCTTGTGCGATCCCAATCACCCTCCGATGCAAAGCCGGCGGGGACCTGATGGACCCACGATAGCAGCGTGACGTACTCAAAACCTAATCAGTCCCGGTGTCAACCCCAAGATGGCCGATCATTGAATCGCCGCTCACTCAAACAAGGTCGGTGAATTGTCGATTACAACCTGCCATGAATGCCCGCCAGCGGAGCGCGGCGCAGGAACGCCGAGTCACGGCCGAGTATCAGGCGGATCAGATCTTCGAGCACCGGCTCTTCGATCGCATTGCTCTGGAATTCCAGCGTGACCCGCTCGAGCCGGTCGACGTTGGTCAGCGCGGCCGCAACGAGGCCGGTCTGGTAGTCGGCGCGAAACGCAACCGCCGCAGGGATCTCAGGCGGGACCGAGATCTGACACTTGCGGATGGTGCCGCTCGCATCCTCGGTGCAGTGGTTCGTGTATTGAAGGCCGGCGCCGTCGAGGGACTTTTCCGCCAGCGCGATGCCGCCCGGCGCGATGTCGATGGCGAGGGGCTTCGCGGCGGTGACGACGTAATGGATGTTGATCTCGTCCAGCACCGGGAAGCCGACGATGCGGCGCTCGTGCTGCCCGACGAATCCGCGCCCGAAGCGCGGGGCGTCGAACACCATCCCATGGCCGAGATCGAATCGATGGTTGATCGCCGGCTTGAGTCCGTCGAGGTAGGCGACCGCCTTCTCCAGCCAGCGAAAGGCCTTGCGCAGGCGGGCGTCGATCTGCTGGAAGCCCTCGACCTCCGCATGCTCGGGCGGCAGCTGCCGCGCCGCCTCGTATTCCACGCGCAATTCATCGAGAAGCGAAGGTTTCGTCGCCATGGCGATGACTCCTCTGGTCGAGCTTGATGTCGGATGGTCATGGTGCCGGAAAATGCGGCAGAATTCACCCCGGAACCGAAATGAGCACCGAGCTGCAGCATAGCTACGATACGTTTCCGTATCAAAGCTTCCCCTACCCGCAGTCGCATCCGGATCGGCTGGCGACGATTGGCACGCTCTTCGGCATGACGCCCGTGCCGATCGCACAGAGCCGCGTGCTCGAAATCGGATGCGCGTCGGGCGGCAATCTCATACCGGTCGCCGCCAGCCTGCCCGACGCGGAATTCGTCGGCATCGACCTTTCGCCGGTGCAGATCCGGCAGGGTGTGGCGGACATCGACGCGCTCGGATTGTCGAACATCCGGATGCTGGCGACGGACATCATGGACTTCGGCGAGGAGTTCGGCCACTTCGACTACATCATCGCCCATGGCGTCTACTCGTGGATTCCCAACGACGCCCAGGACCGAATGCTCGCCATTTGCGCGCGCCAGCTCTCGCCGTCCGGCATCGCGTACGTCAGCTACAACACGCTTCCCGGCTGGCGAATGCGCGCGGTAGTGCGCGACGCTATGACGTTCCACACACGGCGGCTTGCCGATCCGGTGCAGCGTGTTGCGCAGTCCCGCGCGATACTCGAGTTCCTCGCCGAATCGCTTAAGGACGATGCGTCCGCCTACGGCGCCATGCTGAAGCAGGAGGCCGGGCACCTGCGCACCAAGGACGACTACTACATCCTGCACGATCACCTGGAGGCGGAGAATGAGCCGCTCTACTTCCACCAATTCATGGAACGCGCGGCGCGGCACGGCCTAAATTATCTCGGCGAGGCGGACTTCGCGACCATGCTCGGGAGCGAATTCTCGCCGCAGGTGAAGCAGACGCTCGCGCAAGTCGCGCCCGACGTCCTGAACCGCGAGCAATACATGGACTTCCTGCGCGCGCGGACCTTTCGCCAGACGCTCCTCGTCCGGGACGATGTCGCATTGACGCGCAAGCTCTCGCCGCTGCGGCTGATGACGCTGCGCGTCGCGTCGAGGGCACAGCGCGAGCGCTCCGATCCTGGCCCGCTGGCCGACGCCCCCGAGAATTTCCGCACGCCCGACAACCAGGAGATCCGCGTAGCGGCCGGCGTCACCAAAGCGGCCCTGCTGGCGCTCGCCGAAGCGTGGCCGCTCGCCATTGCCTTCGACGAGCTCCATTCGAGCGCGCGTGCCCGACTGGCTATGCCCTCGGTGGCGCCCGAGGATGAGCGCAGGCAGTTGGCGTCCGACATCCTCCAGTGCTTTGCCTCGGGCGTCGTCGAACTGCACCACGCCCCGTCGCCGTTTGTCCTCGATCCCGGCGAGCGCCCCGAAGCAAGCGCGGTCGCCCGCCTGCACGCGGCGCGCGGCGCCCGCGCAACGAGTTTGCGGCACGAGCCCGGCTCGATCGACGACGCCACCCGTCAATTGCTGATGCTTCTGGACGGCAGCCGCACGCGAAGCGAAATCGCGCAAAGCCGCTGGCCCGGATTGGAAGTCGCGGAATCCGCGCGCGCGCTCGAATCGGCGCTCGCACAATTGGGGCGGCTTGCGATGCTGGTGCGATGAATCGGGCAGGAGCCCCTACTTGCAAACCGTCCCGGTGGCCGAGAAAAGCTGGCGCGTGATGTTCTTCGTCTGCGTGACGGAGCTCACCATCGTGGGCAGCTGCACCGTGTAGCTGAGCGATCCGTTGTTGCCGTCGGCGAACGTCACCTTCATGTTGCCGACGGAAGTGTTCGGATGGTACTGCGTCGTGTCGTAGGCATCGAAGCGCGGGCCGGACGGCCGATACAGATCCGTGCTTTGGTACACGCCGGCAGCGATCTTCGACAACGTGGTGACCAGCCACAGCGGCGTGCCGTCGGGATCGTAGGTGAACCAGCTCGCGAACAGGATGTCGCCCTGATGCGCGAAGTTGATGCCCCAACCTTGTTCGGTTCCGGGGCCGGCGCTCGTTCCCGCCCACCAGATATCCTGGAAGTTGGTCGCCCCTGCCAGGGACTGCGCGCTGGTGGCGCAGGTCGCCATCGGCGCGCTACCGAGCAACTGGCGCGTGATGGCCTTGGTCTGCGAGACCGCGCCGGTCGGGAGCGTCACGTCGTAATGGAACGATCCATTGTTGGCATCGGTGAAAGTCAGCGTCGCGGTCCCGATCGCCGGCGGTGCGGCGCCCGTCTTGACGAAGGGAATCGCGTTGAACGGCGGGCCGGTGGTCGCATAGAGCTTGGCGGTGAACGATCCGGTCGAGGGATTGCTGTCCGTGATCAACGTCAGCCACCAGCCTTTGCCGGTGGTGTCGTAGGTGAACCACGTCCCGAAAATGACGTTGCCCTGATGCGCGAAGTTGATGCCCCAGCCGTCTTCCGACGCACCAGGCGCCTTCCACCACAGGCCCTGGTAATTCACACTGCCGGGAGCGTTGACCGAGGCCGACTTGCCGGCAAAGTTGGTGGCCACATTGGGAATCATCGCACCCGTGCGCTTGAACGCGGTCACCCCGTCCGTGGGCAGCGCCGCGTAAAAGAGCAGGTCGGCTCCCGCGTAGTCCAGCGTCCCGTTGACGAGCGGGATGAAGCCGTTCGGTATCACGTAGTCCGGGGTCACGAGCCCCAGCGCGGCAAATCCCTGCGTGGCGATCAGGACGTGCGCGCGGGCGGTCGGGCTCAACATGCTGCACCCGTAGCTGTCGCAGACGCTGCCGGGCAAGTCTTCCTGAAAGAAATAAGTGGCCTTGGTCGTGCCCTGGGTTGCGGTGAATGCGCGTCCTGCCAGGCGATTCTCCCCGTCCATCCCTTCCGTCTCGCGCAGGACAACGTACTGGACGGAGCCGTCGGCGTTGGAGAAGATCTCGTCGATCTGAAAGGTGTGGTACGTGCCCCAAACCGCGGGGGCGGCCAGCGTCATCGATGCCGCCAGAACCCAACGCATCTGCTTTTTCATCGCGGACTCCTTCGATGGCTGGAACCGGCGTCGCGGATTTGGCAGTGACGCCCCGGGCAGCGTCACTACATCGTGAACAGCGCGGCGGCTCCCACTATTCCTCGGTCCGGGTCTACATGCTCCTCCGGTACTGACCGCCCACGTCGAACAGCGCGTTCGTGATCTGCCCCAGCGAGCAGACGCGCACCGTGTTCACGAGCTCCGCAAAGACGTTTCCGTCCTCGATCACGACCTGCTTCAGTTTCGCAAGCGCCGCCGGCGCTTCACTGGCATTGCGCTTGTGGAAGTCGGCAAGGCGCGCAAGCTGCGATTGCTTTTCCTCGTCGCTCGAGCGCGCGAGCTCGAGCTTGTCACGGACGGTGTCGCCATGCGGATTGCGGAACATGTTGACGCCAACGATCGGATAGCTGCCGTCGTGCTTCTTGTGCTCGTAGTACATCGACTCTTCCTGGATCTTGCCGCGCTGGTAGCCCGTCTCCATCGCGCCCAGCACGCCGCCGCGCTCGGAGATGGCCTCAAACTCCTTCAGCACCGCTTCCTCGACCAGATCCGTCAGCTCGTCGATGATGAAGCTGCCCTGGTTCGGATTCTCGTTCCTGGCCAATCCCCACTCGCGATTGATGACGAGCTGGATCGCCATCGCGCGGCGCACGCTCTCCTCCGTTGGCGTGGTGATGGCCTCGTCGTAGGCGTTGGTGTGCAGCGAGTTGGCGTTGTCGTAGGTCGCGATCAGCGCCTGCAGCGTGGTGCGGATGTCGTTGAACGCGATCTCCTGCGCGTGCAGGCTGCGGCCGGAGGTCTGGCAGTGGTACTTGAGCTTCTGGCTGCGCTCGTTCGCGCCGTAGCGATTCTTCATCGCAATGGCCCAGATACGGCGCGCGACGCGGCCCATCACCGTGTACTCGGGGTCCATCCCGTTGCTGAAAAAGAACGAAAGGTTGGGCGCGAAATCGTCGACCTGCATCCCGCGCGCGAGGTAGGCCTCGACGAACGTGAAGCCGTTCGACAACGTGAACGCGAGCTGGCTGATCGGGTTCGCGCCGGCCTCGGCGATGTGGTAGCC
>JBDTLY010000182.1:0-6669 GCA_039934535.1 Casimicrobiaceae bacterium
GTAGATCAAGTGCATGCCGTCGTAACCGCCGACCGAGTGAAAATTCGGGCGCATTCCATTGTTGGCCTTCATCATCCCGTCGACGTACGCCTTGTTCTCCGGCGAATCGTGCGCAGCCGAATAATGGAACGACGTGATCACGCCGACGGCCGGCGCGCCCATGCTTACGAGCAAGTCGTCGTCGGTGACATCGCCGGTGCCGATCAGGCGAATGCCCGCCTGCTTCAGGCCGCGGTCCTCGAACTGCTTCATCACCGCGAGCCCTTCGCCGGATGGTACGAACACGAACAGCGCATCGGGCTTCGCGTCCTTCGCGCGCTGCAGGAACGGCGCGTAATCGGGATTGCGCAACGGCGTGCGGATCGCCTCGACGATTTCACCGCCGCCTGCCTTGAACACCGCCTGGAACGTCTTCTCGGCGTCGAGCCCGGGGCCGTAGTCAGTGACCATCGTGACCACGCGCTTGATCTTGTTTTTCAGCGCCCACTCGGCGATCGGCCCGGTTACCTGCGGCAGCGTGAAGCCGGTGCGCACGATGAACGGTGAGCGTGTCGGGATCATCCCGGTGGCCGCCGCCATCACGACCATCGGCACCTTCGCCTCGGTGGCCACGGGCGCCGCGGCGAGGGCCAGCGGCGTCAAGCCGAATCCCGCCAGCACGCTCACCTTGTCCTGTACGACGAGTTCCTGCGCGATGCGCTTGGTTGTCTCCGGCGCGAGCCCGGTGTCGTCCTTGACGATCAGCTCGATCTTGCGGCCGGCGACGGTGTCGCCGTTCTTCGCTATGTAGAGGCGCGCGGCAGCTTCGATCTGCTTGCCGGTCGACGCGAACGGGCCCGTCAACGGCAGGATCAGGCCGATCTTGAATGGATCGGCGGCGAGCGCGGCGCCGGGCACAATCGCGAGTGCGGTGATCAATGCCACGGATTGCAAAATGCGGCGGCGAGTCGGGCGCGGGACGTCGTTCATAGGTTCCTCCTTGGTGTGTAGCGGATATTGAAAATGGTCAGCGTGTCGAATGCATTGCGTCGTCGGCGACGTCTCGTTCATTCACGGGGGTGCGCAGCCACGCGACCATGGCGTCTGCGATGGCGTCGGGACGTTCCATGGGCGCCATGTGGCCGCAATCCTCGATGATCGCGAGGCGGCTGCCCGGGATCAGCGCCGCCATCTCCTCGTGCTGCGCGGGCGTGCTCCAGCCGTCCGCGCGTCCCGCGAGCACCAGCGTCTGGCAGGCGATGGTCGGCAGCAGCGCGGTCGCGTCGGGCCGCGCGAGCAGCGCTTCGATCTGACCGTGGAATTGAAGCGGCGTGCGGCGTTCGAACATGTCGAGGATTGTATCGATAAACGCCGGGTCGGCGTGCCGCGCCGGATGCACCATCGGCTGCACCCATTGGCGCGCCATGGCGCGCATCCCTTTTTCCCGCGCCAGAGCCAGCAACGCCAGCCGCTTTGCGCGCTCTTCTTCGCCCGCTGCACCCGCGGGCCGCGGACGGCAACCGGTGTCGAGCAGCGCCAGCCGCTCGACGCGCGCGGGCGCCCGGCGCATGATTTCCAGTGCGACACGGCCGCCCATCGAATGGCCGGCCAACGCAAAGGTCGCCGGTGCGAGTGCCAACGCACGCTCTGCCATCGCGGCGAGACTGCCCTCGTCGGCGTAGTCGGGAATGTGACATCGCGCTACCGTCTCGAGCTGCGGCAGGATCGGCGCCCAGACGGCGCGGTCGCAAAGCAATCCGGGGAGCAGCAGGAGGTCCATGGACGCGTTCTCGTTTCTGTCCGGGCGCGTCAATTGCGATTGGCCATGGCGTTCACTTCGCGCGCCGTCTTCGTTCCCAGCCGGCTGAAGACGCGTCGCGCGTTGCCCTCGAAGATCCTGGTGCGACCCGCGGTGGACAGCGCCTCCATTTGCTCGACGTAGCGGCGCGTGTCGTCGTAGTGATGCCCCGTCTCCGGGTCGATGCCGCGCACGGCGCCCACCATTTCGGACGCGAACAGGATGTTGTCGACGGGAATGACCTTGGTCAGGAGCTCGATCCCCGGACGGTGATAGACGCAGGTGTCGAAAAACACGTTGTTCAGCAGATGGTCCTTCAGCAGCGGGCGCTTCATGTCCTGCGCGAGGCCGCGATAGCGTCCCCAGTGATACGGCACGGCGCCGCCGCCGTGCGGAATGATGAACTTCAGCGTCGGAAAATCCTTGAACAGGTCGGAGGCCAGGAATTGCATGAACGCCGTCGTGTCCGCGTTGATATAGTGGGCGCCCGTCGCGTGGAAGGAGGGATTGCACGACGCGCTGACGTGCACCATCGCCGGCACGTCGAGTTCGACCATCTTCTCGTAGAGCGGATACCACCAGCGGTCGGTCAGCGGCGGCTCCTTCCAATGCCCGCCCGACGGGTCCGGATTGAGATTGCAGCCGACGAATCCGAGCTCGTTGACGCAGCGCTCGAGCTCGGGTATCGAGCGCTCGGGAGGCACGCCGGTCGACTGGGGCAGCTGGCAGACGCCGATGAAGTTGTCCGGAAAGAGCCCGCACACGCGGGCGACGAGATCGTTACAGATCTCCGACCATTCACGACTCGTCGCCTCGTTGCCGATGTGGTGCGCCATGGCGCTTGCGCGCGGCGAAAAGATCGTGAGGTCGGTGCCGCGCTCGCGCTGCATCCTGAGCTGCGCGTTTTCGATGCTTGCCCGGATCTCGTCGTCCGTGATGACGAGCGATTCGCGCGAAGGCGCTTTCGACGGATCGTCGATCGCGGCGATCTGCAACTTGCGCCATGCTTCCTGCGCTGGTGGCGCCGTCGTGTAGTGGCCGTGACAGTCGATGATCATGGTGTCTCGCGTGGTATGAACGTGTGCCAATCCGCCATTCCGTCAGGACGGCAGGCCCGACAATTGCGCCTCGAGCCTTGCCAGCGTGCGGTAGCAGGGCAGCACCCGGGCGACGCTGGCATTGGGTTCCCGCTTCCTGCGGATAGCGGAGACGAATTCGCGGTCCTGCAATTCGATGCCGTTCATCGACACGTCCACCTTGGACAGGTCGATCTTGTTGTCCTTGCCGTCGACCAGGTCGTCGTAGCGAGCAAGGTAGGTGCCGGTGTCGCCGATATAACGGAAGAACGTGCCCAGCGGGCCATCGTTGTTGAATGACAGCGACAGCGTGCAGAGGGCGCCCGTCGCGGATTTGAGTTGAATCGACATGTCCATCGCGATCCCGAGCTCCGGATGAATTGGTCCCTGCAGCGCGTGCGCCGCGACGATCTCGCCCGTCTGCCAGGCGAAGAGGTCCACCGTGTGCGCCGCGTGGTGCCAGAGCAGGTGGTCGGTCCACGAGCGCGGCTGGCCCAGCGCGTTGATGTTCCGGCGCCGGAAGAAGTACGTCTGCACGTCCATCTGCTGGATGTTGAGTTCGCCCGCGCGGATGCGCTGGTGCACCCATTGGTGACTTGGGTTGAATCGGCGCGTATGGCCGACCATCGCGACGAGCCCGGTCTCGCGCTGCCGCCTTGCCACCGCTTCGGCGCCGGCGAGGTTGTCCGACAGCGGAATCTCGACCTGCACGTGCTTGCCGGCATCGAGACATGCGAGCGCCTGGCTCGCGTGGAGCTGGGTGGGCGTCGCGAGAATCACCGCGTCGACGTCCGGGCGCGCGAGCGCTTCGCCGAGCTCGGTCGTCACGTGCGGAATCCCGAACTTGCGCGCGACCTCGTGCGTGGATTCGGCCGTGCGCCCGACGAGCGAGACCACCTCGACATCGTCGATCTGCGCGAGCGCCTCGATGTGCTTGATGCCGAATGCGCCGGCGCCGGCGAGGCAGATCTTCATGGTCCAGGTCCCTCGCTCCCGCGTCAGCGCGGATTCTCGAAAATGATGTGGCCGACGGCGGTGTTCGACGCCGGCACATGATAGAAGCGGTAGACCTCGCGCGCATCCGCCGAGAGCGCGCCGCGCATGATGAGCCACATCACGAGCTCGATGCCTTCTGAGCCCGCCTCGCGCACGTACTCGAGGTGCGGAATCTTCGCGAGTCCCTCGGGATCGGTGGTGAGCCGGTCGAGGAAGCGCGTGTCGAACTCCTTGTTGATGAGACCCGCCCGCGGTCCCTGCAGCTGGTGCGACATGCCGCCGGTGCCCCAGACCATCACGTTGAGATCCTGATCGAAGGACGCGACCGCCTTCCGGATCGCCTTGCCGAGGTTCCAACAGCGGTTGCCGGACGGCGGCGGGTACTGGACGACGTTGACCGCCAGCGGAATCACCTTGCACGGCCACGCCTGCGGCTGCCCGAACATCAGCGACATCGGCACGGTGAGGCCGTGGTCGACATCCATCCGGTTGACGATCGTCATGTCGAACTCGTCGAGGATCGTCGATTGCGCGATGTGCCAGGCGAGCTCCGGGTGGCCTTCCACCACCGGGACGGGACGCGGGCCCCAGCCTTCGTCGGCGGGCGCGAACGATTCCGCGCATCCTATCGCGAAGGTCGGGATCATCTCGAGCGAAAACGCCGATGCGTGATCGTTGTAGACGAGGACCACGACATCCGGTTTGTGCTCTGCGATCCAGCGCTTCGAGAATTCGTAGCCCGCGAAGACCGGCTGCCAGTACGCTTCGCGCGTGTTGCCGAGGTCGATCGCGGCGCCGACGGCCGGGATGTGCGATGTCGCAACGCCTGCGGTGATTCGTGCCATGGCGCTACTTGCTCCGGTCGGTTTTGCTGCGGTTGCCCTGCGCCGGGCGCCCGCCCGCGACCATCATGGCCTTGTACTCCTCCTCGGGTACGCCGGTCATCTTCGACGCGAGATTCTGGAACGAGAAGCCGTCAGTCGCGCCGATCTTGGCGAGGAAATAGATGTTGCCGCCCAGCGCGATCATCCGGTTGTAGTCGCGGGCGATCACGGCGTCCCGCTGGTCGTCGGTCATCGGAAACGACTGCAGGTATGCGCGCTCGTCCGCCTTGAACGCCGCCCGGTTTCCGGCCTTCATCAGCGACATGCAGAACATGTTGAGGTGGTAGCCAAGCCGGGATTGCGTGGCGTCGAACACGACCGTCCCCGGAATGTCCTTGAATGCTTCGGTGTAATTCGCAGGCGGCATCGGCGCTAGCTCCAGTAAAGGCGCATCGGGTTGTCGACGAGGAGCTTTTTCTGCAACTCGTTCGTGACGGCAACGCGCGGCACGAAATCGACGAGTGTACCGTCGTCGGGCATGTGCGTCTTCATGTTCGGGTGCGGCCAGTCGGTGCCCCACAGCACGCGGTCAGGAAAACTCTCGACCAGCCGCTGCGCGAACGGCACGACGTCGTCGTACGCCGGCGGGCCCGACTTCGACAAACGCTCGGGGCAGCTCACTTTCGACCAGATGTTCGGGTGCTCCGACATGAGACGCACGAACCGCTCGAATTCCGGGCCGTCGACGGGCTGGCCGACGTCTGGCCGTCCCATGTGATCGACGACGACCGTGGTCGGCAGCGCGGTGAAGAAATCCCACAGCTCGGGCAGGTCCTGCGCCTCGAAGTAGACGACGACGTGCCAGCCGAGCGGCGCGATCCGCTGCGCGATCTCGGCCAGCACCTCGCGCGGCGTGAAGTCGACAAGCCTTCGCACGAAGTTGAAGCGCGTGCCGCGCACGCCGGCGGCATGCAACGCCTTCAATTCGGCGTCGGTGACGTCGCGGCCGACCGACGCCACGCCGCGCGCGCGCCCATCGGAATGGACAAGCGCATCGACCAGCGCGCGATTGTCGGTGCCGTGGCAGGTCGCCTGCACGATCACGTTGCGCTCGAAGCCGAGGAAGTCGCGAAGTGCGAACAATTTCTCTTTCGGCGCATCGCACGGCGTGTACTTGCGTTCGGGCGCGTAGGGAAACACGGCGCCCGGGCCGAAGACGTGGCAGTGCGCGTCCACGGCGCCGCGCGGCACGGCGAAGCGCGGTTTCGACGGCGACGGATGGAACGGCAGGTAATCGGCGTCCACGTGTCGTTCAGTCGATGTACTTCAGACCAGCCTTCGCGAGCGCGTCGCGCATGCCGTAGATGTCGAGGCCGAGTTCACCGGCGGCGAGCCTCTTGCGGGTCGCCTCTTCCTTCTGCTCGCGGGCCTGCGCCGCATCGGCGACCAGGGCAACACGGTCCCGCGGCACCACGACCACGCCGTCGGCATCGGCGACGATCGTGTCGCCCGGCTCGACCAGCATGCCGGCGCAGACGACGGGCACGTTGACGGCGCCGAGCGTGGCCTTCACGGTCCCGCGCGCGCAGATCGCGCGCGACCAGACAGGAAATTTCATTTCGGTGAGCGTCGCCGCGTCGCGAACTCCGGCATCGATCACGAGGCCCACGGCGCCGCGCGCGCGGAACGACGTCGCGAGGAGATCGCCGAACATCCCGTCGTCGTTGTCGGCCGTGAGGGCCACGACCACCATGTCGCCGGGACGGATCATTTCCGCCACCACGTGGAGCATCCAGTTGTCGCCCGGCTGCGCGAGCACGGTCACCGCGGTGCCGCATGCGGCGGCCCCCGGATAGATCGGACGCATGTGCGATTTCAGGAGTCCCGTGCGCCCTTGCGCCTCGTGCACCGTCGCCACGCCGAAGCGGCGCAATCGTTCGACCGCAGCCGCGTCCGCGCGCTGGATGTTGCGCACCGCAATCCCCGTCCTGCCGAG
>JBDTLY010000183.1:0-6654 GCA_039934535.1 Casimicrobiaceae bacterium
TCCTCGCCATCATGTCGATGGGCAGCTGGTACATCATCATCACCAAGGTCTACGAGCAGTACAAGATGGGCAAGCACGCGCGTGCCGCCGACAAGTCGTTCTGGGGCGCCGTGTCCGTGCAAAAGGGCGCCGACGCATTGAAGAAGAACAGCCCGTACCGCTTCATCGCAGAAACCGGCATCGAGGCGACGACCAAACACGTCGGCCTCCTCGGCAACGTCGACATGAACGAATGGATCACCATGTCGATCCAGCGCGCGATCGACAACGTCTCCAGCAGGTCGCAGGACGGCCTCGCTTTCCTCGCGACCGTGGGCTCGACCGCGCCGTTCGTCGGCCTCTTCGGAACGGTCTGGGGAATCGTCAACGCGCTGACGCAGATCGGCATTGCCGGCCAGGCGTCGATCGACAAGGTCGCGGGTCCCGTCGGCGAAGCGCTGATCATGACCGCGATCGGTCTCGCGGTGGCAGTGCCGGCGGTGCTTGGCTACAACTGGCTCGTGCGCCGGAACAAGACGGCGATGGACAACGTTCGCAGCTTCGGCGCCGACCTGCACGCCGTGTTGCTGAGCGCGCCGAAAACCCAACCCAGGGGATAAGCCATGAGCATGAACGTCGGCTCCTCGGGCGGCGACGAGGACGAGGTCATCTCGACCATCAACACGACGCCGCTCGTCGACATCATGCTGGTGCTGCTGATCATCTTCCTGATCACGATCCCGGTGGTGACGACCTCGATTCCGGTCGAGCTGCCGAAGGAGCGCAACGAGGTCCGGGAGACCAAGCCGGAGAACATCGTTCTTTCGGTGGACCAGGCCGGCAACATCTACTGGAACGACCTCAAGATACAGAACACGACCGCGCTCATCGACCGGCTGAAGAAGATTTCGGTGCTGGTGCCGCAGCCGGAAGTGCAGATCCGCGGGGACGGCCGCGCGACGTATACGGGCGTGGGACGGATCATCTACGCGGCGCAGCGCGCGGGCATCGCCAAGGTCGGCTTCATCACCGAGCCGCCGCTTCGCGGCAGCTGATGCGCCTGGCCAATAGAAAAGGGCAAGAGCGATGTCAATGAACGTGGGCAAGACCTCGGGCGACCCCGAAGTCATGATCGACATCAACACGACGCCGCTGATCGACGTGATGCTGGTGCTGCTCGTCATGCTGATCATCACGATCCCGATCCAGCTGCATTCGGTGAACCTGAACATGCCGACCGGCAATCCGCCGCCGCCGCTGGTGATCCCGGAGGTGGTCAAGATCGACGTCGACTCGTCGAGCGCCGTCTACTGGAACGGTGAAGCGCTGCCGAGCCGGGAAGCGCTGGAGGAACGGCTTGCCGCGGCCGCCACGCAGGCAGTGCAGCCCGAGCTGCACCTGCGCCCGGACAAGAACGCGCGCTACGAGATCGTCGCGGCCGTGATGGCGTCGTCGCAGCGGCTGGGACTCACCAAGATCGGCATCGTCGGCAGCGAACAGTTCATCGACGAGTAGCCTTCGGGCACTTGGCGCGCAGACGGGAGTCAAACGAACATGGATTACGCACGGCAGCAAAGAGACCCGGGCCGGCATGCCATCGGCATCGCTTTCGTCGTCATCGTTCATGCGCTCGTCATTTATGCGCTGATGACGGGGCTCGCCCGCCATGCCATCGAGGTGATCAAGAAGCCGCTCAACGCCACGATCATCGAGGAGCTGAAGCTTCCGCCGCCTCCGCCGCCGCCGCCGAAGAAGATCGTCCTCGAGCCGCCGAAGGTCCAGCCCGTTCAGCCGTACGTGCCGCCGCCGGATGTCCCGGTGCCGCAGGTCTCGGCGCCGGTGATCTCGGCGCCCTCGGCCATAGTTCCCGATGTGCCGCATGTGATCGCGCCACCGGTGGTCGCCCCGCCGCCGCCGCCCAAGCCAGCGATCCGCCGCGGCATCATGCCGACCTACAAGGAGGAGATCGTCTTTCCGCGGGCTGCGATCCGCGCCGGCGTCGACAGGGGGACCGTCGTCGCGCGCGTGATGATCGACGAGAAGGGCAACGTCACCGACGTCATCATCGTGTCCGCCGATCCCCCGCGCCATTTCGACCGGGCGGTCCAGGACGCGCTGCGGCTGTGGAAATTTGCCGCCGACGGCGAGAAGTACGTTGGCGAAATCGAAGTGAGCTTTAAACTCAACTAGTAAACGAAGATTCCGGAAATGCAACGGCCGCCCACGGGCGGCCGTTCGCTTTCATCCGGGCGGGCAAATGCGTCAGCTGCGCCGCAGCGCCCAGACCATGGCCGTCCAGCTGCCGATGCCGAGCATCACGACACCCGTCGCAATTTGCGCCAGCGACACCGGATGCCCCACCACGACGCGGAAGAACTCGCGCGCGACGTCGGCATAGGCGCCGGGCAGCGCCACCGCGATACCGACGCTGGCGACGGTCCACATTCCGATCACGGCTCGCTTGCGCCATGCCGGCAATGTCGCGGGGACCGGCAGCGTCGCCATCACGCGCGCGGTGAAGCCGTCGTCGGCGAGGTAGTCGCCGCGATGGTCGCGCGCATCGGCGCGCAACGCGGCGTCGAGCCAGTCGTCGGCCGGTTCAGTCGTGACGGTCAAATGTTCGTTCATGGCGTCAAGTCCTACTCAGGTGCCCATGCCGCAAGCTGCGACTTGAGCTTCTGCTTCGCCCGCAGGATGTGCGTCTTGACCGTTCCGACCGGGCAATTCAGCACGTACGCGGCTTCCTCGTGCGACAGGTCATTATGGTAGCACTGGACGATCGCGGCACGCTCGCCGTCCGACAGCACCTCGAGCGCGCGCTCCATGTCCATCCGCAGCGTCGCCCCCCGGGTGTGGTCGCCGGCCCCTTCCCCGGGGCGGGCGTCGTCATCGTCGTCGTCCGAAGCGAGGTCGCCGTCCCGGTCGCCCAGGAGCTCCTCCTTGCGCTTGCGCGCGTCGGCCAGGAACGCGTTCGTCGCGATCCGGAAGAGCCAGGTCGAGAACCGGGCCTCCTGGCGGAACGACTTGAGGTTGCGGTAGGCGAGCATGAACGTGTCCTGGGCGAGGTCGTCGGCGAGGGCGTGATTGCCGGCCGTCAGCCGCCGCAGCGTCGCCCGCACCGCCGACTGGTGCCGGCGGACGAGTTCCGAGAAGGCATGCCGGTCATCCTGGATGACGACGCGGGCGATGAGCTGGGCATCGGTGACCTCGGGTTGCGCCATCCGTCTGCGCGGCTCATGCGACGCCGTCCGTCCCGCCGGACGGTGGGGCGGGCGGCATGGCCGCCGTGCCGATTCCCTTTGGCGCGGCCTGCCGTTCCTCGAACCACCAGAGAACGATGTAGCCGATGCCCACGAAGAACAGCACGAGGCCGAGCCCGTTGGGCGAGCCGTCGTCGAGCATCGAATAGAACGTGAGGCCGAGCCCGAACCCGCCGAGGAGCACGCCCTTGCGCAGGTCGGACCATGCCGCGCGGCGGCGGATCTGCTTGGCCTGCTCGTAGAACGGAGCCGTCGACGGCGCCTCGGCGAGCGCCGCGGGCGAATTGCCGGTCAGCGCATTCAAAGCCTCGGCGGGGGGCATGACACCTTTTTCGGCGAGCTTCAGCATCGTCTCGTTCATCATGCGCGCCCTGCGCATCCGGTACCAGAAGAACAAGGCGATCACGAGAACCGGCGACAGGAAGACGATGGCCACGATCATCACGATCATCGCCGACAGGCCCGGTTCCGCATGCACGAAATCGTTGAACGAATCGTACTCGCGGTCGTCGCCGAAGACACCCACCCGGACGCGCTTTCCGTGCTTGCCCGGGCCGACGCCGATGATGGTCCCGGTGGTGTCGGCATCCTCGTCCACGGTGTCGGCGGCATCCGGTTTCAGCGTGATCGATTTCTTGAACGTAACCGATTTGTTCCCCTTGTCGACCTGGATGTCGACCGTTGCCGAGGCGCCTTCGCCATCTTTGATCGTGGCATTCAGCGACGGCGTGCCCGTGCCCGTGGCCTTGGGCGGGGCCGGCGCGGCCGGCGGCGCGGGTTGCTTCGTCTCTTGCGCATGGACGGCGGGCACACGCGGCGCCAGCGCAATGGTCAGCGCGAGGAGGAAGGCGCCGCCCAGGACCAGCCTCCGGACAAGGCGGGGCGGGGTGGCGGCGGCGATGAGGGTTGCGGGGTGCATTGGGGTTCTCCCTGAAGCGTCGAATTGCCCATTGGATGCGGCGAGACGCCCCGCCGGATTCAAGGTCGTCCCGGGCAGACTGCTGGGGAGAGCGCCCAGGGGGTGCGTGCTATTATTCCCGAAAACGCCCGCCTGCCGTGAAAATCAGGCGGCATGCGCCGATTCGCGCAATTTCCCCGCCGCGCACGAGCGCGTTCGAACTTAATACAAGGGCATAACCGTCGCCGGCATCTACTTGATTTCGAAACCGCACCGTCGCCGCCGCGCCTCCCGCCGGGCCCGCATGCCGCGCCTTTTCCGCGCGGCACTTTTTGCCATGGCGGCCTCGCTTGCCGCCTGCCTTGTCGTATCCGCGCCGCAGGCGTTCGCCGCGGACGAGCCGGTGACGCTCAATTTCGTCAATGCGGACATCGATGCGGTCATCAAGGCCGTGGCGGAAATTACCGGCCGCAACTTCGTCGTCGATCCCAAGGTCAAGGGGACCATCAACATCGTTTCCGCGCGCCCGGTTCCGCGAAGCCTGGTCTACCCGACGCTGCTATCCGCGCTGCGCATGCAGGGCTACGCCGCCATCGAGGGCGAAGGCATCGTCAAGATCGTGCCGGAAGCCGACGCCAAGCAGCAGGGCGGGACGATCACCATGGGGCCGGTCAGCGGCGGCGGCGACCGTCTCGTGACGCAGGTGATCACGCTCAAGTACGAATCGGCGACCCAGCTCGTCAATGTGCTGCGGCCGCTCATCACGGCGAACAATACGATCGCGGCCTTTCCCAACGGCAATGCGCTCGTCATCACCGACTACGCCGACAACCTGAAGCGCCTCGACAAGATCATCTCGTCGCTCGACCAGCCGCCCGGCGGCGAGCCGGTGCTCGTGCCGTTGCGCTACGCCTCGGCGATCGACATCGTGCCGCTGATCAACAAGCTGGTCGCGGATGCCGCCGGTGCCGGCGCCGCCCCGGGCACACCCGCGGACGTGCAGCAGCGGGTCAGCGTCATCGCGGACCCGCGCTCGAATTCCATCCTGCTGCGCGCCGACAATCCCGGGCGTGTCGCGCGCCTGCGCCAGCTGATCGAGCAGCTCGACACGCCGGGACGGCCCGGCGGCAACATGTTCATCGTCTACCTCAAGAACGCGGAAGCGGCGAAGGTCGCGCAAACGCTGCGTTCGATGATGACGGGCAATGCCGACGCAGGCGCGCCCTCGTCCGGCGGGAACGGCCTGTCATCGCTGTCACCGTCGACGATGCTCGGCAATTCGACGGCGGCCGCCGCGGCGCCCGCGGCGCCGGGCGTGGCGCCGGCGCCGTTCACGCCATCTTCCTCGAATACGTTCGTGGCGGGTGGCGCAACGATCACGGCCGACACCGCCAACAATGCGCTTGTGATCATGGCGCCCGAGCCGGTCTACAACAATCTGCGCGCGATCATCGAAAAGCTCGACATGCGCCGCGCGCAGGTCTTCGTGGAGGCGCTGATCTGCGAGGTCTCGGCGGACAAGTCGGCCGAATTCGGCATCCAGTGGCAGGCGCTCACGGGCATCAACTCGACGCAGACCCGCGTGATCGGCGGCACCAACTTCGGTGCGCGCGGCAGCGGCAACAACATCATCGACATTTCCGCCAGTCCGGGGTCGGTGGGGCAGGGCCTCGCCCTTGGCATCACGAAAGGCACCCTCTCGATTCCCGGAATCGGCATCATCACCAACCTCGCCTTCCTCGCGCGCGCGCTCGAGACGCAGGTCAACGCCAACATCCTGTCCACGCCCACCTTGCTCACGCTCGACAACGAGGAGGCGCGGATCCTCGTCGGCCAGAACATCCCGATTCTCACCGGCCAGTACGCGACGACCGGCAACACTTCCACCGTCAATCCTTTCCAGACGTTCGAGCGCCGCGACATCGGGCTCATGTTGCGCATCAAGCCCCAGATCACCGAGGGCGGGACAGTGCGCCTCGTCGTATACCAGGAGGTGTCGCGTCTCGACAACTCGATTTCCACCAATGGCGCCGGACCTGTCATCTCGAAACGCGTGCTCGAGTCGTCGGTGGTCATCGACGACAGCCAGATCGTCGTGCTGGGCGGACTCATCGACGACCAGCTGACCGACGGCTCCGACAGCGTGCCGCTGCTGGGACAGATTCCGATCGCCGGCGCATTGTTCCGCTATGACGCGCGCAAGCGGACCAAGACCAACCTGCTCGTGTTCCTGAAGCCGACCGTCGTGCGCACCGCGGCCGACGGTCGCACCATCACCTCCGATCGCTACGACTACCTGATGGGCGAGCAGCAGCGCCTGACGCCGCCCGAGCGCCTTTTCTGGCAGGACACCTCGCAGCCCCAGCTTCCGCCGGAGGGCGTGATGCCAGGCACGCCTGCGTCGATTCCGGTGGCGCCGCCACCGCCGCCTTCGAGCGGCGGATTGCTGGCGCCGCCTGCAAACCCGGCGCCGGGCGCGCCGTCCGGCAAACCCTGAAGGCGGCATTGCTTCCCGCC
>JBDTLY010000184.1:0-6634 GCA_039934535.1 Casimicrobiaceae bacterium
GATGCGCTTCCTCACCGTCGCGGCGGCGGCGCTCGGGTCGCTCGCCGGCGGCGCGCTCGCGACCGCCGTGGGGCTCCGCGCGACGCTGCTGACGGTCGGCGTGCTCGGGCTCATCCTGACCGCGGCGGCCGTCTTCTGGTCGCCGGTGCGGCGGCACATGACGCTGCCGGCGGTGGCGGGCGATTGATGCGATCCGCTGCCGCCGCGGCCGTCGTTCTCGCCGTCATCGTGCTCATCGCGGCGTGCGACTCCGCCAAAACGATCGCCGCGCGCGCGGGTATCGGCGGCTTCGAGGCGCGCTGCGAGACGTCGTTGCCACCGACGCGCATCGAGGTGGTGACGGTCCCCGTCGTCTACGGCACGGACAAGACGCGGTCGTGGCGCGAGCTGACGGCAAAAAGCGGAGACGCGACACCCACGCTGCGCGCGCTCGGCCTGACGACGGCGGAAGTCGGTCACCAGGCGACGATCGAAACGTCGGGCGTCGAGGACCCGCGCAGCGGACGTGTCTGCGTGCGACCCGCGATCCGGGTCGAGCTTTCGGCCACGCCGATGACCGTCTACATCGGTCGGGAGATCGCCGGCGATCCATGCAAGGAAGCGGTGGCGCTCGAGCACGAGCTGAAGCACGTCGCGGTCTACAAGGACGAGCTCGCGAACATCGCCAAGGATGTGCGCGCGTCGCTCGATGCCGCGTACGGCAACCGCGTGCTGTATTACGGCAGCCGGGCGGAAGCGAAGCGCGAGACGCAGGCCGCGCTTGCCGCGCAACTCAGTCCGCTCCTTGCCGGTGACGCGCGCCGGATCAAGGAACGACAGCGCACGGTCGATTCGCCCGAGGAGTACGCGCGCGTTTCCGCGGCGTGCGGCGGGATGATGAGGAATTGACAGGATTTCCGTCATCCCCACTCATTTTGGTGACTGAGCGGGAATCCAGCGACGTTGCCTTTGACTCCAAAACTCTACGACACTGGATCCCCGCCTTCGCGGGGATGACAATCACGGGTCTCGGGGCGCTACGCTCGCTCGAAACGCATCAGACGGATCTCCCTGCGTTCTCGATCTGAAACGGATAGACCGAAGGCAATCGCAGGATCCGCGTGAGCTCGTCCAGCGCGCGGCGCGATTCGTCGACGAGCGCGGGGTCGCCGAGATCGCCGGGCGCGAGCCGCTCGCGGTAGTGCCGCCGAATCCACGCGTCGAGATCCGTGGCGAGCGCGTCGTCCAGGAAGACGCGTGCGCCGACTGCAGCGCGCTCCGGCGCGGTCAACGCAACCCGCAACCGCAGGCACGCGGGTCCGCCGCCGTTGTGCATGCTCTGGCGCAGGTCGAAGGTCAGCATCTCCGCGATCGGCCCGCCGCTCGCGAGCAGGCGGTCGACATACGCCGCCACGGCGCCATTCGCGCGCACCTGCGCCGGGGCGACGAGCAGGAAGCGCCCGTCCGCGCGCGACAGCAGCTGGCTGTTGAAGAGATACGTCGTGACGGCATCGGCAACGCTGACCTCGGCATCGCGGACCACGACGGACGCGAACGCTGGCCCGACCGCGGCTTTGATCCGGGCCAGGACCGCTGGCTGATCCACCCATGCGCGCTCGTGGCAGAACACGAGATTGCCCTGGCCGACGGCGATCACGTCGTTGTGGAATACGCCGGCATCGATGGCATCAGGTTGTTGTTGCGCGTACACCGTCCGGGTCGCGTCCAGGCCATGAAGGCGCGCCACTGCCTCCGAAGCTTCCCGGGTCTGGCGCGCCGGATACTGCCGGGGACCGCCGGCCGATTCGCCGTACGCGGCACGCCCGTAGACGAAGAACTCGACGCCGGGCCTGTCGTCGGCGCCGGCAAAGCGCGTGTGATTCGCGGCACCTTCGTCGCCGAACTGCGGCGCGGCGGGGAGCGCGTCGTGCACCGCGAATCGATTCGCGTCGGCGAAGATCGCGCGCAGCACGCGCGTGGTCGTCGCCGCCTCCAGCGAGCGGTGGAAATGGCTGACGAGGTTCGCCGGCGTGAAGTGGACGCGGCCGTCGGCGGTGTCCGCGGACGGACTGACGGTCGCCGCGTTGGCGACCCACATCGCCGCCGCCGACGAGCAGGCGGCGAGCGCGCGCGGCGCGGTGCGCGCGGCCTCGACTACGATCTGCCCGTCGGTGCCCGAAAAACCCAGCGCGCGCAGCGCGGGCACGAACGGCCGCTCGTGCGGCGGCAGCACCGCCTGCGCGTAGCCGTGCGCGGCGAGCGCGCGCATCTTGGCGAGACCCTGAAGCGCCGCGTCGCGCGGGTGGGCGATCTGCGACGCATTCCGCTCGGCGGCGAGGTTGCCGCGCGCGAGGCCCGCGTAGTTGTGCGTCGGGCCCGGGATGCCGTCGAAGTTGACCGTCGCGTCCGGTCCGGGGCCGATCCCGGTCGCGGTCATCGATCTCTCGGCGACAGCGGAACCGCGCGCACGAGCTCCCCTTCGGCGACACCGAGCTGCGCCGCGGCGTAAGGCAGCAACGGAAAGCGGTCGATGCGCGCGGACGCCGGCACGACCAGCGCCCGGTAGGCCTCGAAGCGCCGGTTCGTCACCAGCCACACGACATCGTGCCGCAGATTGTCGGGAACGGGATCGCCTTCGCCGATCTCGACCGGGAGCACGCGGCTTCCGCGCACGGCGTGGATGTTGTCGCGGAAGCATTCGACGGTGGGGCCGGCGTCGAAGATGTCGACGTAGCCTTCGTAGCGAAAGCCTTCCTGCTCGAGCATCGCGCGCGCGGGCTGCGTGTCCGCATGGACTTCGCCGATGACCGCCCGCGCGGATTCAGGCAGCAGGTTCACGTAGACGGGGTGGCGCGGCATCAGCTCGGCGACGAACGATTTCTGGCCGATGCCCGTCAGGTAGTCGGCGGTCGAATATTCCATCGCGAAGAAATGCCGGCCCAGGCCCTCCCAGAACGGGCTCTTGCCGTCGGCGTCGAGCTTGCCGCGCAGTTCGGCGATCACCTTCGGCGCGAAGCGGTCCGCGAATTCGGCGATGAACAGGAGCCGGCTCTTCGCGAGCAGCGGCCCGTTCTTCGCGTGGCGAAAGCCTTGGTCGAGAAAAAGCGAGCAAAGCTCCGTGTGGCCGGTGTGGTCGTTCTCGAGGAACAGCGTCGGCACCGCGGTGTACACCGAAAGCGCGCGCGACGCATGCACGATCGTGCCGACGTGGTAGTTGTACCAGGGCTCGTTCAGGCCGACCGCCGCCTCGATCGCGGAGATCCCGACCACGCGATCCGACGTCGAATCGACCAGCACGAAAACGTAGCAGGCGTCGGCGCGCGATGCCGTGCCCGCGAAGGAAGCGAGCGAGCGGTCGATGCGCGAGGAGAGGCGCTCGCGGTCCGCAGGCAGCGTCGTAAGGCCATGCCCGGTGCGCTCGGACAGCGCGAGCACCGCGGGGAGATCGTCCCGCGCGATTGGCCGGACGAAGAACATCGGCGTTACGTGAGCGCGCGGTTGAGCGCGACTTCGAGCCGCGCGAGGCCTTCGAGGATTTCGTCGAGGCTGATCACGAGCGATGGGGCGATGCGCAGCACGTCCGGGCCCGCGACCAGCACGATGAGCCCCGCGTCGCCGGCGGCCTTCAGGACGTCCATCGACTTGCCTTTCCACGGCGCGTCGAGTTCCGCGCCGAGCCACACGCCTTCGCCGCGCAGGTCCGAGAACACATGGCGGCGCACGTTGATCGCTTTCAACCCTTCCATGAAAAGCGCGTGCCGCGCCCGGACGCCGTCCAGCACTTCGGTCGTGTTGATGACGTCGAACACCGCGCCCGCGACCGCGCACGCGAGCGGATTGCCGCCGTAGGTCGTGCCGTGGACGCCGACGCCGAAGGCGCCCGCGATCTCCGTCGTCGTCAGCATGGCGCCGACCGGAAACCCGCCGCCCAGTCCCTTGGCGCTCGTCAGGATGTCGGGAACGATGCCCTTCTGCATGTACGAGAACAGCGTGCCGGTGCGGCCCATGCCGCTCTGGATCTCGTCCAGGATGAGGAGCGCGTGGTGCTCGTTGCACAGGCGCCGCGCGGCCTGCAGGAATTCCGGCGTGCCGGGCGTCATTCCCCCTTCGCCCTGCATCGGCTCCAGGATGACCGCGCAGATGTCATCGCCGCCTTCGTCGCGGAAGGCTGCCTCGAGCGCGGCGACGTCGTTGTACGGAATGTGCGTGAAGCCCGAAGGATTCGGTCCGAAGCCCTGCGAATATTTCGCCTGCCCGCCGGCGGTGACCGTCATCAGCGTCCGGCCGTGGAATGCGTTGAGCGTGGAAATCACGCGGAATTTGTTCGGGCCGAACCGGTCGTTCGCGAAGCGGCGCGCGAGTTTGAGCGCGGCCTCGTTCGCCTCTGCGCCGGAGTTGCAGAAGAACGCGCGCTCGGCGAATGTCTCGTCGATCAATCGTTGCGCGAGGCGCAGCGCGGGCTCGTTCGTCATCCAGTTGGAGACATGCCAGAGCTTGCGCGCCTGCTCCTCGATCGCCTTCACCATCACGGGATGGCAGTGGCCGAGCGCCGTCACCGCGACGCCGCTCGCGAAGTCGATGTACATGCGGCCGTCCTGGTCCCAGACGCGCGAGCCTTCGCCGCGCACCGGCACGAATGGCGCCGGTGAATAGCAGGGGACCATCAGCTGGTCGAAGGTCGCGCGCGTCACCGGCATGGCGGCGGCATCGCTCGCGGCGGAGGCGACATCACGCTTCGACGAGACCGCGATGACGTCCTTGGCCGACGATGAAAGAGGAGGCGCCATCGTGGCGCTCATGGCGAATCCGGAAGCGCGGCGACGACCTGGATCTCGATCATGTAGTCCGGACCCGCGAGCAGCGCCTGGACGGTCGCGCGCGCGGGGGTCGCGCCCGGGGCGACCCACGCTTCCCAAATCACGTTCATCTCCGCGAAATCGGCGATGTCGGGCAGATAGATCGTCGCCGACAGCAGCTGCGACTTGTCGGTGCCGGCCTCGGCCAGCAGCGCGTCGATCTGGGCGAGCACCTGCCGCGTCTGGTCGCTGACGTCGGTTGCCGCGTCGCCCGCGACCTGGCCTGCGATGTAAACCGTGCGCGACGCACGATGGATCACGAGCTGCGACATGCGCTTGCCGACGTGGCGGCGTTCGATGGTCATGGTGCTATCCTGAATTCGGTCCGGCGCTCCGGAGCGGGGCGCGGCCATGGCATTGTAACGGAGATGACGCCTCGATTTGCCCTGACCCTGGCCGCCGCGCTGCTGTTCGCCGGCGTGGCTGCCGGCGCGTTCGGCGCGCATGCGTTAAAGGCGCGGCTCGCGCCGGACGAGCTCGGCATCTGGCAGACCGCCGTCCAATACCACGTGTGGCACGGACTTGGATTGCTGGCGGCGGGTCTCCTGCTCCTGCACAAGCCGGACAGCGTGCCGCTGGCGGTCGCCGGCTGGCTTTTCGTGGCCGGCATCGCGCTTTTCTCCGGCAGTCTCTACGCGCTGGCCTTGACCGGCGTCCGCGGCCTCGGCGCCGTCACGCCGATCGGCGGAGTGGCCTTCCTCGGCGGGTGGGCAGCGATCGCCTGGGCGGCGTGGCGGTGGTGAGGTGATCGCTTAGTCGATCTTCGCGCCCGAGTCCTTCACGACCTTCGCCCACTTCGCGGTCTCGGCCGCGATGTGCTTCGCGAAGTCCTCCGGCGTGCCGCCCGCGGCGTTCGCGCCCTGCTTCGAGAGTCTCTCTTTCGCCTCCGGGGTGGCGAGCCACTTCGCGATTTCCGCATTGAGCTTCGTGACAATGGCGGGCGGGGTTCCCGCCGGCGCGAGAACGCCGAACCAGGACGACGCTTCGAACCCCGGCAGTCCGGCCTCGGCCATCGTGGGAACGTCCGGCAGCGCGGGCGCGCGCGTCAGCGAAGTGACGGCCAGCGCGCGCAGTTTTCCCGCCTTGATCTGCGGCAGCGACGGCGGCAGGTTGTCGAACATCAGCTGCACCTGGCCGCCGAGCAGGTCCTGCAGGGCGGGCGCGCTGCCCTTGTACGGAACGTGCGTCATCTGCACGCCCGCCATGAACTTGAAGAGCTCGCCCGACAGGTGGATCGACGTCCCGTTGCCCGACGACGCGAAGTTGAGCTTGCCGGGATTCGCCTTCGCGTAGGCGATGAGCTCGGCCACGGAATTGGCGGGCAGCGCGGGGTTGACGACGAGCACGTTCGGCACGCCTGCGACCAGAATCACCGGCGCGAAATCCTTGACGTGGTCGTACGGCATCTTCGCGTACAGGCTCGCGTTGATCGCGTGCGTGCCGACGGTCCCCATCTCCAGCGTGTAGCCGTCCGGCGCCGCCTTGGCGACCAATTCGGACCCGATGTTGCCGCCCGCGCCCGGCCGGTTGTCGACGATGACCTGCTGGCCCCAGGCCTCGGTCAGCTTCTGCGCGACGTCGCGCGCGAGGATGTCGGTCGCCCCGCCCGGCGGAAACGGGACAACGAGGCGGATCGGCTTCGCCGGATAGGTCTGCGCCGACGCGACGATGGCGGCGAGCGCCAGAAGTGCGCCGAGGGCAAAGCGGTGAAACACGGAATTCATGGCATTCCCTTTCAATCGACCTTCGCGCCCGACACTTTCACGATTCGCGCGTATTTCGTCAATTCGGCGGCGATG
>JBDTLY010000185.1:0-6633 GCA_039934535.1 Casimicrobiaceae bacterium
CGGAACGTGCGGCGGTGCGGCGCGGGCCGTCGGGCGGGTGGCCGCGGCAATCGGAGCGGCGATTTCGTTGGGCATGGGCGTTCGCGAGGAAACCGCCATTATCGCCTGCCCGGAGCCCCTCCTGCTCAGGTGCCGGCAGGAACCCCAAGGGCCGCCCGGATCTGCTCCAGCGCGGCCGGGTCCTCGACTGTCGTGAGATCGCCCGGGTCGCGCCCTTCCGCGAGTGCCTGGATGGAGCGGCGCAGCAGCTTGCCCGACCGGGTCTTTGGCAGCACGGAGACGAAATGAACGGCGCCGGGCCGCGCTATCGCGCCGAGCTCGCGGTCGACCGTGTCCATCACCTCCTTGCGCATGGACGCAACCCCCTCGGGCGTGGCCACCCGGTCGGGATCCTTGACCACGGCGAACGCGACCGGGATCTGCCCCTTCAACGGGTCGGCCACACCCACCACGGCGACTTCGGCGATGCCCGAATGCGCCTGCACCGCCTCCTCGATCTCGCGCGTTCCGAGGCGGTGCCCGGCGACGTTGATCACATCGTCGGTCCGCCCGAGGACGAAATAATAACCATCCTTGTCGCGGATCGCCCAGTCGAACGTCGAGTACGCGAGCGTTTTTCCGAAGTCCGCGAAATACGTCTTCACGAAGCGCTCGTCGTCGCCCCAGACGGTGGTCATGCAGCCCGGCGGAAGCGGCGGCATGATCGTCAGCACGGCCTTTTCGTCGGCGCCCGCCTCCTCGCCGGTGCCCTCGCGCAAGAGGCGCACGTCGTAGCCGTACACCGCGAACGACGGGCTGCCGAACTTGCGCGGCGTTTCCTCCACGCCGGGTTGCGCGGACAGGATCGGCCACCCCGTCTCCGTCTGCCAGTAGTTGTCGACGATCGCGACGCCGAGGTTGTCGGTCGCCCAGTGCGCCGTGGGTTCGTCGAGCGGCTCGCCCGCGAGGAACAGGTACTTGAGGCAGCGGATGTCGTGTTGCTTCATGTACGCCGGGTCCTGCTTCTTCAGCACCCGGATCGCGGTGGGCGAGCTGAACATCGTCGTCACATTGTTTTCGGCGACGATCTTCCACCAGATTGCGGGGTCCGGGCGTATCGGCAGGCCTTCGTACATGATCGTCGTCGATCCGTTGATGAGCGGCGCGTAGATGATGTACGAGTGCCCGACGACCCAACCGATGTCGCTCGTGGTGAACATCGTCTCGCCGGGCGCCACGCAAAAGATCCGGCGCATCGACGACGCCAGTGCGACCGCGTAGCCGCCGGTGTCGCGCTGCACGCCCTTCGGCTTGCCCGTCGTGCCCGACGTGTAGAGGATGTACGACGGCTCCGACGATTCCAGCCACTCGCAGGCCACGCTGGCGTCCATGTGCGTTGCGCGCAGCGTCGCGTAGTCGAGGTCGCGGCCCGGTACCTTCGCCATCGCCTTGTCGAGGCCGCGATTCACGATGAAGACGCGATGCGGCGGATGCGCGGCAAGGCGGATCGCCTCGTCGACCAGGTGCTTGTACGGCACCGGCTTGCCGCCGCGCATGCCGGCGTCGGAGGTGACGAGGACCTTCGGTCTCGCGTCGTCGATTCGGGTCGCGAGGCTTGCCGCGGCGAAGCCGCCGAACACGACGGAATGGATGGCGCCGACGCGCACGCACGCGAGCATCGCGAAGGCCGCCTCCGCGATCATCGGCATGTAGATCAACACGCGGTCGCCGCGGCCGACACCCTCGGCCTTCAGCGCCGCCGCAAAGCGGTTCACTTCGGCGTAGAGTTCGGCGTACGTGTACGTGCGGTTCTCGCCGGTCTCGGTCGAGATGTAGATCAGCGCCTTCTGGCTGCCGCGCGTCGCGAGGTGCCGGTCGATGGCGTTGTGGCAGAGATTGGTCCGCCCGCCGACGAACCATTTCGCGAAAGGCGGTTTCGAATAATCGAGCACCGCGGAGAACGGCGTCTGCCAGTCGATCCCCGCCGCTTCCGCGCGCCAGAAGGCGTCGCGGTTGCCGAGCGATGCGCGGTGAAACTCCTTGTAGGTCGCCATGGCGTTGTCCCTGCGTGAATGAGCCTCGACAGATGCCGCACCCCGGGAAGGAGGCTAGCGCGCCGTGCGGCCCGCGGCCTTGCGCCGGATCAACCCTTGCGTTGCCAGCTCCTCCTCGGCCTCCGCCCCGCCAAATTTTTCGTTACCTCGCTTGGGTCGGCCTCATGCGTCGACTCGCGTTCGCTCGCTCCCCCTTGGCGCTTCGCGCCGTGGGCCCCGGCTCGCCGCTCGCGCCGCTAGGGATGAGTATCGGGCGCGATGCGCACGACGGTCCGCCCGCGGACCATGCCCTTGATGTAGGCGTCGAAGTGCGTGGGCAGCTCGTCGAAGTCGATCGTCCGGACCTGGTCGTGGACCTGGTCGGGGCGCCATTCGACGGCGAGCTTGTTCCAGATTTTCTGCCGCAGCGACATCGCGCACTCGGCGCTGTTGATGCCAAGCAGCGAGACGCCGCGCAGGATGAACGGCGCCACGCTGGTGTCGAGCTTCATGCTGGCGGCAAGGCCGACGGCGCCGACGCACCCGCCGCCCTTGGTCGTGGCGAGCAGCCAGCTGAGAATGTCGCCCCCCAGGTTGTCGATCGCGCCGGCCCACGTGGCCTTTTCCAACGGCCGGATCTTGGAGACGTCGATCGACTCGCGGAGCATCACGTCCTTGGCGCCCAACGCCTTGAGGTAATTCGTTTCGCGCTTCTTGCCGGTGATCGCGACGACCTCGTACCCCGTCTTGGCGAGGATTTCGATCGCCACCGACCCGACGCCGCCGGTCGCGCCCGTGACCGCCACCGGGCCGTTCTCCGGCTTCAACCCGTTGTGCTCCATCTGCATCAGGGCCTGCGCCGCCGTGAAGCCGGCGGTGCCGAGCGTCATCGCATCGAACGCCGTCATGCTCTCCGGCCGGCGCACGACCCAGTCGGCGGGCACGCGCACGAACTCCGCATATCCGCCGTCGTGGGCAACGCCCATGTCGTACGCGTGGACGATCACCTTGTCGCCGTGCTTCCATCGGGCGTCCGTCGACGTCTCGACCGTGCCCGCCATGTCGATGCCGGCGTTGGTCGGGTACTTGCGCATGATCTTGCCGACCCCGTTGTACGACAGTGCGTCCTTGTAGTTGATCGTCGAGTATTTGGTCCGCACGACGACGTCGCCCGGGTCGAGCTCGTCGACCGTCATTTCGACAAAGCGGCTGACGATGGCGTCGCTTTCCTGGAACGTGCGGTAGGCCTTGAACTTCTGCACGGGGCTCTCCTTCGGGATTCGGGGCGGATGTGGTTTTTGTTGTAACGGGCGGGCGCAGGGAAAGAAACAGGGTCAGGCCGGACGGCCGTCCAGCGCGAGCGCGTTGAGGTGCGGCAATGCCATGTAGTCGCGTGATTGCATTTCGGTCAGGCGGCTGACGGTGCGCACGAATTCCTGGTGGTTCGGCCCGGCGCGGTAGAGGGCCTCCGGGGGAACGGCGGCCGAGATCAGGAGCTTCACGCGGTGATCGTACAGGATGTCCACCAGCCACGTGAAGCGCCGGGCACGGTCGCCCATATCGGCCGTCATTGCCGGGACGCCCGACAGGAACAATACCGGGTAGCTCCGCGCCAGCTCGAGATAGTCGCGTTGCGACCGGGGGCCGTCGCACAGTGCCTCGAAGTCGAACCACACGGCGCTGCCGGCGCGCCGCCGGGCGACGAGCGTGCGGCCCTCGACCGTCAGCTTCGGTGGTTCGTCCGCCCCGCTGCGCATCCGCTCGAATGCATCGGCGAGCGCGGCGTCGGCCTCGGGCCCGAGCGGCGCGTGATACGTCTTCACCTGCTCCAGCACACGCAACCGGTAATCGATGCCGGCATCGACCTCGACCACGTCCAGCCACTCGTTAAGCAACGCGATCGCCGGCACGAACCGCTCGCGCAGGAGGCCGTGCGGCCACAGCCCGTCGGGCGGGTAGTTCGACGTCATCACGAAGACGACGCCGTGCGTGAACAGCGCCGCGAGGAGGCGGCCCAGGATCATCGCGTCGGCGATGTCGGAAACGTGGAACTCGTCGAAGCAGATGAGGCGATGGCGATGCGCGATGCGCAGGGCGACCTGCGCGAGCGGGTCCTCTTCGTCCTTCAGCGTCGCCAGTTCCTCGTGGACTGACCGCATGAAGGCGTGAAAATGGACGCGCGTCTTGCGGCGGATCGCGACCGTCGCGAAGAAGCCATCCATCAGGAAGCTCTTGCCGCGCCCGACGCCGCCCCATAGGTAGACGCCGCGCGGCACGTCGGGGGGAAGCAGCAGTTTCCGCAATGCCGACTGTCGCGCCGCGCGGAACGTCTCGAGTTCCGTTGCGAGTTGCGAGAGGCGATCGAATGCCGCCAGCTGCGCGTGATCGAGCGTCGTGCCGCGAGCGGCGAGCAATGGCTCCAGCCACGCGACGAACGCGTCGTGGCGTCGGGTGACGTCCCCCTCGATGCCGCCGCTCATCCGAAGCTAAAGATTGAGCGTCCTGCCGTCGACGGCGAGCGCCGCCTCCTTGGTCGCCTCCGACAGCGAGGGATGCGCATGGCAGATCCGCGCGAGGTCCTCGCTCGCCGCGCCGAATTCCATCGCCACCACGCCCTCCGCAATCAGTTCCGAGGCCATCGGGCCAATCACGTGCATGCCGAGGATCCGGTCAGTCGCCGCATCGGCGAGGATCTTCACGAAGCCGATCGTGTCGCCCATCGCGCGCGCCCGGCCGTTGGCGGAGAACGGAAAGCGTCCGGCACGGTAGGCCACACCCTCGGCCTTCAACTGCTGCTCGGTCTTGCCGACCCAGGCAATCTCGGGCGACGTGTAGATCACCCAGGGAATCGTGTTGAAGTCGACGTGCCCGTGCTGTCCGGCGATGCGCTCGGCCACGGCCACGCCTTCTTCCTCCGCCTTGTGCGCGAGCATCGGGCCGCGCACGACGTCGCCGATGGCCCAAACACTGGCCAGATTCGTCCGGCACTCGCCGTCCACGGTCACAAATCCGCGGTCGTCGAGTGCGAGCCCCACCTTGTCCGCGCCGAGGCCCGCGGTGTGGGGAAGGCGGCCAATCGACACGATCAGCTTGTCGAACGTTGCCGACTGCGGCTTGCCTGCCGCATCGGTCCACTCGACGGCGACGTCGCGCTTGCCGACCGTCACCTTTGTGATCGCGATGCCCAGGTGGAATTCGAGGCCCTGCTTCGCGAACACGCGTTGCGCCTCTTTCGCCACCGCCTCGTCGGCGGCGCCGAGGAAGGCCGGCAGCGCTTCGAGTACCGTCACTTGAGCGCCGAGGCGCCGCCACACGCTGCCCATTTCGAGGCCGATCACGCCGGCGCCGACCACGCCGAGCCGCTGCGGGACCTCGGGGATCGCCAGCGCGCCGTCGTTGTCGAGGACGAGCTTGTTGTCGATGGCGGCCATCGGCAGCGGCCGTGGCTTCGATCCGGTCGCGACGATGACGTGCTTCGCCGTCAGTTCGGCAGGCTTCGCGCCGGCAACGCTGACCGCCCACCCGGCATCGACGCTGCCGCCCGTGAACGAACCCACGCCGTGAAAAAACGAGATCTTGTTTTTTTTGAAGAGGAAGGTGATCCCGTCGTTGTTCTGGGCGACGACCTTTTCCTTGCGCGCGAGCATTTTCGCGACGTCGATCGAAAGTCCCTTGACCTCGATCCCGTGATCAGCGAATGCGTGGCCCGCGTGCTCGTAATTCTCGGAGGACTGCAAAAGCGCCTTCGACGGGATGCAGCCGACGTTGGTGCACGTACCGCCCAGTGCAGGCTTGCCGTCGAGGCGGGTCCAGTCGTCGATGCATGCCGTCTTGAGCCCGAGCTGCGCCGCGCGAATCGCGGCGATGTAGCCGCCGGGTCCGGCGCCGATCACGACGACGTCGAACTGTTCAGCCATCACAGGTCGAGCAGCAGCCGCGCCGGATCCTCGAGCGCTTCCTTGATCGCGACGAGCGAAAGCACCGCCTCGCGGCCGTCGATGATCCGGTGGTCGTACGACTGCGCGAGGTAATTCATCGGCCGGATCACGATCTGCCCGTTCTCGACCACGGCCCTCTCCTTCGTCGCGTGGACCCCGAGGATCGCCGATTGCGGCGGATTGATGATCGGCGTCGACAGCATCGATCCGAACACGCCGCCGTTGCTGATCGTGTACGTGCCGCCGGTCAGGTCCTCGACGGTGAGCTTGCCGTCCTGCGCGCGCTTGCCGAAGTCGGCGATCTTCGCCTCGATCTCCGCGATCGAGAGCTGGTCGGCGTCGCGCAGGATCGGCACCACGAGCCCGCGCGGGCTGCCCACGGCAATTCCAATGTCGAAGTAGCCGTGATAGACGATGTCAGCGCCGTCGATCGACGCGTTGACCGCCGGGAATTTTTTCAGCGCATGCACCGCGGCCTTCACGAAGAAGCCCATGAAGCCGAGCTTCACGCCATGCTCCTTCTCGAAGCGATCCTTGTACTTGTTGCGCAAATCGAGGATGGGCTGCATGTTGACTTCGTTGAACGTGGTCAGGATGGCCGCGGTGGATTGCGACAACACCAGGCGCTCGGCGACACGCTGGCGCAGGCGGGACATTGGCACGCGCTGCTCCGGGCGCGCCCC